>JBOFFD010000029.1:0-9122 GCA_051648425.1 Planctomycetia bacterium | reverse complement strand
TCAGCTACGAAGCGCTGGCCGACGGTCGGACGGGCGCCGGCGTGCTGCAGGAACTATTGCTCGACCTGGGGGTGGGCGCCGCCGCCGCGTGACGAAGTTTTTCGGCGAATCGGCGTCCGATTCCTTTTAGCCGGGGTGGTCCGCCGCCCCGCGTCCGATCTTTCGCCGGCGGGCCGCCACCACCGGACGCGGGGCGGGGGACCACCCCGGCTAAAAAGAATCGGGCTTTGATTCGACGAAACCTTCCGCCTCGGACTCAAGGAACGAAGCGACTCGTGCGGTCGTCACGCGGCGGTGGACGTCGCCCCCAGGTCGAGCAGCATTTCCTGTAAGACGCCCACGCCCGTTCGGCCGTCGGCCAACGCTTCGTAGCTGAGGCGGGTTCGGTGCAGGATGACGTCTTCGGCCAGCGCGAACAGGTCTTCCGGGGTGACGTAGCCGCGGCCGTGGATCAGCGCCCGCGCCCGCGCCGCCTTCACCAGCGCGATGCCCGCCCGCGGACTGGCCCCCAGTTCGATCGCCGGGTGCTTTCTCGTTCGACCCACGAATTCGATGACGTGTTCCAAAAAAGTTTCGCTGACGTGGACGCTGGGCACCGCCTCCATCGCCGCCGCCAACTGTTCGCCGGTGCAGACCGGGCCGCCGTCGAGGGCGTCGAACTCGGTGCGGGCGACGGCCCCGCGGTCTTCTCGTCGCACGCCGAGCTGCATGTTGCGCCGCAGGATTTCCCGTTCCTCGCCGGGGGTCGGGTAGTGCAGCCGGTGGCACAGCATGAATCGGTCGAGCTGCGCTTCCGGCAGCTCGAAGGTGCCGCTTTGCTCGACGGGGTTCTGGGTGGCGAACACCACGAACGGCGCCGGCAGTTTGAACGTCTCCTTGCCGATCGTCACCCGCCGTTCCTGCATCGCTTCCAGCAGGGCGCTTTGAACCTTGGGGGCGGCGCGGTTGATTTCGTCGGCGAGCAGCAGGTTGGTGAAGATCGGGCCGCGGTGGGTGCGGAAGTCGTTAGTGCGGGGGTCGAGCACCTCCGACCCCAGGATGTCGGACGGCAACAGGTCGATGGTGAACTGAATGCGGGCGTAGGTCAGGTCGATGGTTTTCGACAGCGCGGCGACCAGCAGCGTCTTCGCCAGACCGGGCACCCCTTGCAGCAGCAGGTGGCCGCCGGTTAAGAGCGCGATGAGCATGCGCTCGACGACCACGTCCTGCCCGACGACGACCGTGCCGATGCGCTCGCGCACGGCCCGCAGCAGGGCGACCGTGGCGCCGACCTCCGGCTCGCCGGCTTCATCCAAAGGACGCGCGGATGCAGGCTCGACCACGAAGGAACCTCCCGATTCAATGGGCTGGGTCCGGCGACCCCGTGCGACGGTGGAGGCCGAAAGCGGCGTGCGTCCGGAGGGAAAAGGAGAGCGGCGGACGTGGACGTTCCTTCAACACGCCGAATGGTACTGTAAACAAAACTTCTACGAACGACAAGTCGACGCGGGCTGGGCGTTAGACGGTGTCGGGCGCGGCTTCCGACGCCGGGCGCAGGTTGCCCCCGGCGGGGTCGATGGTCATCCGTCGGCCGCGGCGGTACGCTTGGTGCGCCAGGCACGACGACAGTGTTTCGCCGAAGGCCGCTTCCAAACCGCCGACCGCCGGCCGCGACGCCTTCCGTGTGCGCACCCAATCGAAGAAATGGGCCAAATAGTCGACCGACGGCTCGCGCGGCAGCGGCACGCCCCCCTCGGCCTTGCCCCGCAGCACCCGCCCGGCGTCCAGCCGATAGACCGTTCCGCCGCTCGGCAGGCGCTCGCCTTCGATCGCCAGCCCCTGCCCGCCGTTGCCGTAGGCCACGCCGTTGTCGACCTCCAGCGTGCCGCAGGTGCCGTAGACGGTGATCCCCCGCCCATTGAGACTGTTGCCCATCCGCGTGTGGTAGGCGCACAGCACGCCGCCGGGGTATTCGAGCGCGGCCTGCACCACGTCGGGCGTCGTTCGGCCGTCGTGCCATAGCGACGTCAGTCCGGTCGCCGTGGCGGCGGCCGGCGTGCTTCCCAGCACTAGGTTCACGAGGTCGAGCCGCGGCCCCAACCACTGGCTGAACGGCCCGGTGGAAAACGGCTCGAACAGGCGGAACTCGACGTAGTGCCGGGCGTCGAACGGCAGCGACTTCGGCAGGTAGGCGAGGTATTCGCGCCAATCGACGTCGCCGGGTTGGACCAGCGTTTCCGCGTTCGGCACCCGCCACCGCTGCTGACAAACCGGCTCGGCAATCTCGACGTACTGGATCTGCCCCAACCGACCCGCCCGGACGAAGCGGGCGGCGGCGGCGTAGCGGTCGTCGCCGCGCGCCTGATTGCCGAACTGCACCACCCGGCCCGACGCCTTCAGCGCGCCGGCCGCCGCGCGGGCTTGGTCGAAGTCGCAGCCGAACGGCGTTTCGATGTAGACGTCTTTACCGGCCGCGGCCGCCTGCGCCGCCAGCCAACCGTGTTGGAAGTCGGCGGTGGCGATGAGGACGGCGTCGACGTCCGGCCGGTCGAACAACTCGGCGGGGGTCCGGCAGACCGCCGGCGGCGCGCCGTTCCACTCGGCGACGCGGGCGGCGGCGGTTTCCCGGCGGCGTCGCCAGAGGTCGCACACCGCCGTGAACCGCACGTTGCTGGTCGCCGCTAGTTTGTTCGCCCACGCCATCAGCGAACCGCCGCGGCTGCCGACGCCGACGATCCCCAACTGCAATCGGTCGTTCGCGCCGCCGCCGACCGCCGCGGTCTCGGCCAACGCCTCGGCCGCGCCCAGCGTCGAAACCCCGGCGACGGCTCCCAGCGCCAACGATCCAAGGCCGCCGGCCGATTCTTCCAAGAACCGCCGTCGGTCGGGGCGCATCGTCGTTTTCCGCTGCGTCATGCCGAACGTCCTTCCCCCGAACCGTCGCCGTCGAAGACCATCCGCGCGGCACCCCTATTATGCACCGCCCGCCGGCGATTTCCTATGGGACGCCGAACCCGCCCGCGTCGTTCCTTCGGAACATTCGGGTGAAACGCACGGCCTTTTCGGCCGTTTTCTGATACATTCGTACACTACCGTCGTTTGAGTTGGTTTCGTCTTTTTCGCCGAAGGAGGCCGCGTGCCGACGTTCGTTCATGCGGCGGATTTGCACCTCGGGCTTCGCGTCACCCGCTTCGCCCCGGATATGGCCCAGAAGGTGCGCGAGGCGCGGTTTCAAGCCCTCGAACGGGTGATCGAACGGGCCGTCGAGCGCCGCGCCGACTTCCTGCTCATCGCCGGCGACCTGTTCGACGACCACGCCGTCGACGCCGCCGTCGCCCGCCGCGCCTACGCCCTGCTGCACGACGCCCGCCTGCCGACATATGTGCTGCCCGGCAACCACGACCCGCTGCTTTCCGGGTCGGTGTGGGACCGGCCCCCGTGGGACCGCGCTTCGCCGAAGGTGACGGTGCTGCGGTCGGCCGCCCCCGTGGATGTGGCCGACGGCGTCGTGTTGCTGCCCTGCCCGGTGAAGCGCAAAACTTCGCTCGACGACCCCACCCTTTGGCTGGCCGGCTGCGACCAGACCAACGGCGCCGACGCCGCCGGCGCCACGCGCGGCCAGGGCGCCGAAGGCCGGCCGGCCGCCGTCCGCATCGCCGTCGCCCACGGCAGCCTCAAAATCCGCGACGACCTCCCGCTCGACGACCACCTCATCGACCGCCAGGCGGTCGAACGCGGCCGGCTCGACTACCTGGCCCTTGGCCACTGGCACAGCCGCAGCCTGCACCCCGATCGCGACGGCGTTCCGCGCACGGCCTACTCCGGCGTCCACGAACCGATGCGCTACCAGGGGTCGGGCGACGTCCGCACCGGGTGGAGCCCCTACACCGTCGGCGCGCACGGCGGCGGCGTCCGCGCCGAGTTCCTGGATTCCGGCAGCGGCCAGGCCCTTTTCGTCTCCATTGCCGCCCCCGGCGCCGCGCCCGTCGTCGAACCGCTCGACGTCGGCGTCTTAAACTGGATCCAAGAGGCGGTCGACCTGTCCACGCCCGAGGACGTGCAGCGCCTCGTCGCCGAGCTGAAGGCCCGGCCCGAAAAATTCAACACGCTGCTGCGTCTAAGATTGACCGGAACGGTGGACGCGGAAGCCATGATGCAGCTCGACGAATTAAGAAATGTGCTCAGCGGCCGCTACCTGTTGGGCGAACTCGACGCGACGGGACTGCGGCTGGCGCCCACGGCCGACGAAGTGCGCGAAGTGACCGGCCAGGGAATTCTGCGCCGGGTGCTGGAGGAGCTGCGCAAGGAGTCGCTCGACGACGATCTGAAGAAACGGTCGGTCGCCGAGCGGGCCGTCTTAGTGCTGTATCAACTGGCGCGGGAGGTCGGCTCGTGATTCTGCGCGGCGTCGAAATCGACCACTGGCGCTGCATCGGTTCGCTGCGCCTAAGCGATCTGCCGGACGGCGTCGTCGTGCTGCACGGCCCCAACCGCACCGGCAAGTCAAGCTTGGTGAAGGCGGTGCGCGCCTGTCTGTTCGACTACGACCACAACTCGAAGGATAAAGAGATCGTCCGCTCCGTACCTCGCCGGGGCGGGGGTTCGCCGCGCGTCGCCGTCGAGTTCGAGACGAAGGGCGTCCGCTACCGGATTACCAAGGTGTTTTCGGCGCGCGTCGACGGCTCGGCCGTGTTGGAAAGGCGCGACGCCGGCGGTTGGACGGTTCTCGTCAAGGATCCCAAGGAAGCCTCGCGCGAAGCGCGGAAGTTGGCCGGCGCCGAGTCGTCGGACGTCGGGCTGCAACAGTTGTTGTGGCTGGCGCAGGGCGACGTGAAACTGCCCGAAGCGCGTAAGACCGACGCTCTCTTAGAGCAACGGCTCATGGAAGTCCTAGGCGTCCTCGTCACCAACCGCGACGCCCGCTTCAAAGAGAAGTTGGATAAGAACTGCGAGAAGTGGTACACCGCCCAGCGCGGCGCGGCCGCCAAGCATTCGCCGGTGACCCAGTTGACGAAACTGCGCGACGAACGCAAAGCCGCGTTCGACGCCGGCGAGCGCGAATACCGCGAGGTGGAAGCGGTGGTGGCGGCGCAGCAGCAGGCCGAGGACCAGATTCCCGACCTGGAACGGCACACGCGCGACGCCGAGGCCGAGGTGGAGGCGTTGCGGGCCGAGCGGACGCGCACGACCGCCCGCCGGCAGCAGTTCGCCGAGGCCGAGCGGGGGGCCGGCGCCGCGACGCAGGCGCGCGACGCCGCCGCCAAGCGGTTGGAGCAGTGGCGCGGGCGGCGAAGCCGTTGGCAGGAGGCCGAACGGAAGTCGGCTGAACTGGAAATCCGCCGCGAGCAACGGGCCGAGGAACTGTCACGGCGACGTCAGCAGTTGGTCGCGGCGACCGAGGCGCTGGACGCCGCCCGTCAGGCCGTCGACGCCTTGCAGGACGAACGGACCGAACTGGAGACGCGCCGCCGGCTGGCCGCGTTGGCCGTAGAGGAAGCCGCCGCCGACGAGGCGCTGCGCAAGGCGGTCGAGGCGCAAGCGGCGGCGACGGCGTCGGAACAACGGGCCGCCGGCCTGCACGCCCCCGACGAGAAAGCCCTGGCCGACCTCCACGCCAAACGCGGCGACCGCGAACGGCTGCGCGCCCAACTCGACGCCGCCGCCCTGGTGTTGCGGCTGACCCGCGACGCCGACCCGCACGCCCCGCCGTTCGACCTCGGCGTCGACGACGACCCGCCGGCGCCGGCCGATCTCGCCCCCGGCGCCACCCTCGAACAAGCGATCCGTCGTGGATTCCATCTAATAATCCACGGCGTCGGCGTGATCGAGCTTTGCCGCGGCCGCGACGACCGCGACCTCGACCGCGTCGCCCGCGACCTCGATCGGCTCGACAAGGAACTCGCCCTCGCGCTGCGATCGTTCGGCGAGGAACCGGACGACCCCGCCGCCTGGAATCGGCTCACCGAACGCCGTTTCGCCCTTCTGGAAGCCCAGCGTCGGCTCGAGGCCGACCGCAAGACGCTGAAGGCGGCCCTGCCCGCCGGCGGCCTGCCGGCGCTGGAAGCCAAGCGTCGCACCCTCGGGCAGGAACGCGACGCCCTGCTCGCGGAGCATCCGGCGTTGGCGGCGACGCCCGGCGACACGTCGGCCGCCGACCTCGCCGCGCGCGACGCCGATTGGAAACGGCGCGGCGCGCAGGCCGCCGCCGCCCGCAAGCTTGCCGAAACGACCGAGGCCGAGGCCCGCGCGGCGGTCGAGTCGGCCGCCGATATTATGCAGAAGCTGGACGTGGAGCACGCGGCCGTCCGCGCCCAGCAGCAGTCGTTCCGCGAAGAGTTGGACGGCTTGGGCGACGAAACGACCTTGGCCGGCGACGCGGTCCGCGCCGAGGAACGGGCGCTGGCCGCCGCCGCCGCGCTAGAGGCGGCGCGGCTGACCGAGGCGGAACGCACCGTGGAACAGCGGGCCGCCGACGCCGACGGCGCGCTGGAACGCCGTCGGCAACGGCTGAGCGAAGTGCGCGGCGAACTGGCCCGCTTGCGCGGCCGGCTGGAGGGCAGCGAGGGGTTGCACACCCGGCGGGCCGACGCCGAGGCCGCGCTGGCCGAAGTCGAAGACCAACTCGCCCGCGAAACGCTGGAGGCCGAGGCCCACCGCCGCTTGCGCGAACTGTTCGAGCAATGCCGCGAAAAGCAGGTGTCGCAGGTGGTCGACCCGATCCACGACCGCGTCATGCAGTGGGCGACGCGCTTGGGTCTCGGCGACTATCAACGGCTGCACTTCGCCGACGGCTTCTTTCCAACGGCGCTGCTCGCCGCGACGGGCGCCACCGAAGCCGGCGCCGACGCGCCGCCGCAATACCATGAGGTGGCGTTGTCGGACGAATCATTCGGCACGGAAGAGCAGCTCGGCCTGCTGGTGCGGTTGGCGCTGGGCGGGGTGTTGGCGGCGTCCGAACCGGCCGTCGCCCTGTTCGACGACCCGCTGGCCCACAGCGACGTGCAGAAGCACCGCCGGCTGTTGGACGTGTTGGCTCAGGCCGCCGCCGGCACGCCGACCGCGCGACCGCCCGCCGGCCCGCTGCAAATTCTCATCTTAACCTGCCACCCGGAACGGTTCGACCACTTGGCGTCGGCGAAGTCTTACGATCTGGGGGCGCTGATCCAGCGGGAGTCGGCCGCCGTCGTATGATTCGGAAACAAGGGGCCGTTCGTGGATGTGAATGTCGTTGAAGCCGATCTGAATCGCGTCGACCACGCCGACGCCGTCTTAATGCTCACCGCCGCCTACGCGACCGATGTCAATCAGATCCTGCTCGGCTGCCGCTGAAACGTCAGAAAGTTTCGCCGCCGCTCTTGGTGCCCATCCCCCACCAAACGCTTGGATCAATCTCGCGGCTTACGAATCGAGTGGATCCATCCATCATCGTTACATTCACTCCACCTGAATGGTAACTGCTTGCGCCGACTAGGCCGCCATGCTCCTTAGGGCTGTTGGCGATGTCGGCGCCAAGCCCCACGATGCAGGCGGGCACGGCCAAACTCGATGGTGTCGTCGTATGGTTGTAAAAGGTGTTGAGTACGCCCGGGTAGGCCCAACGCGCCCGGTCGGAAATATGCGGAATCGATGAGTCGACGACGGCGCAGATCGCGACGAGCTGCTCGACGACGGGATACGGTGGACGGGGCAGCAGAGCGTTGCGGTAATCGCCCATGGCTCGAAACCGGCCGTCGTCGTCGTCCGCCAGTATCCTCTCAGATACTCCGGCAGTATGGGAAAGACCATCCGTGATGTCCACGGCGCGAGTCCAGTTGAAAACTGCGAACGGTCCGACGCCGGCATCGGGATAGCCATCGCTGTTGCGGTACGCGCTCGGAAAAGCACCGCCAGTATTCACGCGAAAATTCGTCGTTCCATCGTCGACGGTGCCATCGGCCGGACAACGAAAGAGATTGATGTTTTCCGCTGCGGCGGGCTGCTCCGGCTCCACCCAACGATCATAACAAAAATTGATTCGATCATAAACATCCGCGCGTTCCAAGTTCGGCAATAGATGAACGAGAGCGGAAAGACGGGGCGCAGAACCGACCTTGCCGTCCGACGAGTAAGTTGTAGGCTGGCAACTTGGGAAGACGCCGAATTGCGTATTGTACTGCTGCATCGCCAAACCGATTTGGTTGATTCGAGAACGACAGGATGCAGCAAGGGCCGCGCTGCGGGCTGTTTGAACAGCGGCCAGCAACAAAGTAGCTAAAATTCCCAAGCATCCAAGAACAACCAATACTTCATTCATCGTGAAGCCCAATCGATGCACCGATCGATCGAGGCGCAAAACTCGCATTTTCAACTCCCTTCATCACTCTCGTCGTTCTCCGCCATCGTCGACGACGATAATGCAAGCGACCGGAACTTCAAGCTTCAGTGCCGGCGATTCTGTCTTCAGTGTCAACAGACAACGTCGAAAACCTGGAATCGAAGGAGCTTGCAGTTCGATGTGGACAACTGACTTCCCTGGTTGTGAATTCACTACCTTCCAGTTTTTCACTACGATTTCGGCGTGGTCCGACGAGACATCCTCCACGACGATGTTTTGAGACATCTCCGACGAGCAAAGAATTTCAATGCTTCTGTCGTGGATCTGCATCGGCAGCGATTTAATGGCGAGTGATTTTGGCGAAGTGTCGCAAACATCCGACGTATCTCCCGATACCAACACTTTGACTTCGACGGCCGGCGCCGACTTCGACGTTGCGAAAATTGTCGCGGTCAGCTTTCCAGGTTTGAGCGGAGTTGCAAGGCATCGAACCCTAGTCTGACGAGTATCCATCCTCGTATGTTCGACGATGCTCACCGCGTCATGGGACGAACGAATGGAAAAATCATTGAGAGCATCGACGTCGGACATGAGAATAAACTCGAAGGGTAGTGAAACACCCACTCGGCTCGGCGGAAGATACACGGCGGGAGGCCATGCGGACACAACATGCTTCGAGAGTCCAGCAATTCGTATTACGTCGGCAAATAACTTCATCAGAAAGATGCCATCAGCCTGTCAGCGGTGTCATGTGTACTGCACCTCCGGATGGTCGAAGTACGCGGCGACCTTCGCCGGAAGCCCGCGGAGGGCTTCCATGAATTCCTCC
>JBOFFD010000028.1:0-7284 GCA_051648425.1 Planctomycetia bacterium | reverse complement strand
GACGACCAGGGCGTCGGGCGTGATCCAAACGCCCGGTTGCACCCGGCGGGAAAGCAGCGCGGTTTTGAGGCTCTTGGCGGTGCTGACCGGTTGCTCGGCGACGACGAACCGCGCGACGACGTCGGCTAGGGCGGTAGTTCGGCGGACGTAGTCGCGCATGAACTTTTCGACCGCTAAGAGACCGGGTTCGTCGCGGTAGCCCCATTCGCGGGCGAGGCGGAGCTGCTCGGCGCGGGTGAGGGAGTCCTGAGCTTGGCCGGCGTGGAAATGCAGACCGAAACGGACGCGCAGCAGGAACTCGTGGGCGGCGTCGACGGCGTCGGCTTCAGAGGTGGTCAGCACGCCCTTCTTCACAAGCTCGTGGACGTCCGCCGTGCGGTGTTGGACGATTCCCAGCCAACCGAGGAGGTGCAGCTCGCGGAGGCCGCCGGGCGACCGTTTGACGTCCGGCTCTAAGAGGTGGGCCGACGCTCCGAACTTCTTTTGCTCTTCGCGGATCGCCCGGACGGCGCATCGGTGGAAGCGCCGCGGACCGATCCGCTTGGGCAGCTTCGCAATCTGCACCGCCAGTCGGTCGTAGACGGTGCGGCAGCCGGAAAGGAACCGATGGTGAAGTAGGGAAGTGGCAGGCAGCGTTTCGACGCGCGCCAGCTCGAGCGTGCCTTTGGCGGTGGCGATGGTGTGACCGAGGGCGAGGCCGGCGTCCCAGACGTCGCGGACCATGTGACGGGCGAACTTTTCGACGGCCGGGTCGGAGTCGGGGCTTTGCAGGAAGAGTAGGTCGACGTCGGAATGGGGGGCGAGTTCTCCCCGGCCGAAGCCGCCGACGCACACCAGCGCCAGCTCGCTTTCGACGGCGCCGCGGTCGTTGGAGTTGAGCTTCGCCAGGTTGGCGTCGTACAGGCGAACGACCGCTTCTTCGTACAGCCGACTAACGGCGACCGCCAACGGGCGTCCCTTTTCGCCGGCTTCGTACCGCTGCTTCAACAGCGCCCGTTCGCCGGCCAGCCAACGACCAACGAGCGCTGGCGCCGTCGCGCCGTCCGCTTTGCCGGCCGGCCCCCCCGCGCCGACGAACGAGCCGCCGGCGACACCTCTGCCGTCCATCACCATCCGCCTTCGCTTTCGCGTTCCCGATCCGCCACGCTGCCGCAGTTTGATATCGACGGCCCGCCCGCCGGGCCACCCGTCAACCGTTGCACGCAACGGCTCGGCAGCAATTCGGCGGACGAATTTCGCAGCGTGGAAATCCCCAGGAGTTGAAGACAGATGGTTAAGGGCGTAGACTTCCTTTAAGGAGGCGTCCCGTGGCCAAGACCCGTCGGTCCTTCACTCGCGAGTTCAAGCTCCAGGCCGTTCAGCTCGTGACGGTCCAACATCTTTCCTACGCCGAGGTCGGCCGGCGGCTCGACCTGCGCGACAACCAGCTCCGCCGCTGGAAACAGGAACTCGACGCCGAGGCCGCCACCGGCGTCGCCGCCTTCCCCGGCAACGGCGTCGCCGCCGGCGTCGAGGCCGAGTTGCTGCGCCTCCGCGCCGAGAACAAACGCCTCGTCCAGGAACGCGACTTTCTTAAAGAAAGCGACGGCGTTCTTCGCCAAGGAGTCCGACTGAAGTACGCCTTCCTCCATCAATGGGTTTCCATCTATCCGGTGAGGATGGCGTGCCGGCTGCTCGAGGTCTCGACCGCCGGCTACTACGCCTGGCGGCGTCGCCCGCCCAGCGCCGCCGCCCGGCGGCGCGAGGCCCTGGCCGACGCCGTCCGCGCCGTCCACGCCGACGTTCAGGAACAGTACGGCTCGCCCCGAATGCACGCCGAACTGGTCGCCCGCGGCCAGGCGTGCGCCGTCAACACGGTGGCCAAGCTCATGAAAAACCTTGGAATCCAGGCCGCGTCGCACCGTCGGCGCCGCGTCGCGACGACCGACTCAAACCACGAGTTCCCGATCGCCGCCAACCGGCTCGACCGGAACTTCGCCGCCGACGCCCCCGACAAGGCCTGGCTGGCCGACGTGACCTACATCCCGACGCGCCGCGGCTTGCTGTACCTGGCGGCGGTCGAGGACCTGTACTCGCGGCGGGTCGTCGGCTGGTCGATGGGGACGACGCTGGAAAGCCGGCTGGTGGTCGACGCCCTGGAGATGGCGGTCGCGCGGCGGCTGCCGACGGCGGGCCTTGTGGCTCACTCCGACCGCGGCAGCCAGTACGCCGGCGAGCACTACGAGCGGCTGCTGAAGCGGCACGGCGTCATCCGCAGCATGAGCCGAAAAGGAAACTGCTGGGACAACGCGCCGATGGAATCGTTCTTCGCCAGCCTGAAGAAAGAGCTGGTCCACCGCGAGGATTACGAAACGATCGAGGCGGCGAAGGCGAGCGTGTTCGAGTACATCGAGTCATTTTACAACCGAGTGCGGCGGCACTCGGTGCTGGGTACATAGCCCCCACGCGGTACGAATCCGCCGGCGGATCTTAACCTAACGTTTATTCTTCTTGGGGAATTCCAGGTAGGTGGGGACGGATTTTCTCGGACGGGGCATGGTAACGGCTCTCGAACCGGTTTCGGGGTAAATACCACGAAACCGGGGCGTGCGGCCTGCTTCCAGCGTTTGACTGTTACGTCCTAAAGCTATCTTTGAGATGACTTTAGGTGATGGGCGCTACTGGACTCGAACCAGTGACCCCTACCGTGTGAGGATAGTGCTCTAACCAACTGAGCTAAGCGCCCGAGGTCCGGCGGCGGACTTCGGAATGTCAGCGGTGGTCAATAAATGAACCATCGCCAGTGACTGTGCATTTTACGGTCGGCGGCGGACGATTCAAGAGGGATGGTCGGGGGGGGGGGCAGGCACGCGACCGATGGGTGCGACGGGAAGCAGGGGTATGAACGCACCAGGTCGAACCGTCTTCGTTAGCCGCCGCTTTCCTCAGCGGCGCGTCCGGTGATCCACCGTCGGCGGCGCGCGAAGGACGTAGACGCACCGTTGAGGAAAGCGGCGGCCAACGAAGAGCTCTATGCGAATGAACGTTGACCGGATCAATGCTTGACGGCGGTCGGGTCGAAGATTCCACGGGCGCGGTCGGCGGCGATTTGCAGGGTGCGGCGGACGAAGACGCCGACCAAATGCTTGCGGTACTCAGCGGGACCGCGGACGTCGCTGATCGGTTTGGCGACGGCAACGGCGGCGGCGGCGGCCGCCTCGAACGAGGCGGCGTCGACCGGCTTGCCGATCAGCGAATTGGCGGCGGCGTCGGCCGATAGCACCGTCGGCGCCACGGCGCCCAAGGCGATCGCCGCGTCTTCGATCGTCTTGCCGTCGCTCGACAACCTCAGCCACGAACCGACGCCGACGACCGCGATGTCCATTTCGTAGCGCGGAATGAAGCGCAGGTACGACGACCCGGCGTTCGCCGGCGGCGCGGGGATTTCGATCGACTCCAACAATTCGCCCGTCTTCAGACAGTTGCGGCCGGGGGAGACGCAGAACTGGTCGACGGGGATGGCGCGGGCGCCGTCGGGTCCGACGGCCCGGCAGACGGCGCGAAGAGCGACCAAGGAGGGAATGGAATCGCCGGCGGGCGACGATGTACAAAGGTTGCCGCCGATCGACGCTCGGCTTTGAATCTGCCAGGCGCCGATGATGCGGGCCGAGTCGACCAGCGCGGGGTGGATTTTTTCGAGCGTTGGGTGTTCGGTGAAGACGTGGCAGGCGACGCCGGCGCCGAAGACGAGCCGACCATCGGCGTGCAGATCGAAGCGGCGCAGTTCGGGAATCTTTTTGACGTCGACGACGAGATCGGCGGAGCGCAGACCCTCGCGGAGTTGGACGAGGACGTCGGTGCCGCCGGCAAGCAGTTTGGCCTTGCCGTCGGCGGCGGCCATGAGGCGGACGGCGGCGGCCAGGTCGCGCGGGGCCTGGTAGTCGAAATCAATCATGGCGCGGCAACCTTCGTCGAGGGTGGCGGCCAGGCCGCCGGTCTTCCAAGAGACGACGAAAGCTATAGCTACGCCGCCGACGCCGCGACGCCAACGGGATGTTGAAGGAAGGCGCGCGTTGAACGGCGGGCGCCGCGAAACCACGCCTATTAAAACGTTGCAACGGGCGGAGCGCTGTACAAGCCGTCGACCGTTTGCCCTACAATACCCGCGTAGAAAACGAATCCGTCTTTCGACGCAGTGGGCGGACGAGGCGGCGATGCTGGTTCCGCCGCCGGCTTCGACTTCGGCATGAGACGGCGGTCTTGCAGCAGCCACTCCCGATGTTCGGATTCACGATGATCCTCGCCGACAGGGCGGCGTTCGATCCGCCGGAGGTTCTGCTGCGCCATCTGCGGCTGCTGAGCTGGGAGCGGATTCCGCTTCCGATCACGGTGGAGCGCGAAGGACGCCGGCTGGTGATTCGCTGCGATTCGCCCGACAGCGGCGTGGTCAGCGCGGCGTTTGAAGTCGAAGGGTTCGGGTCGGTGGTGCTGGAAACCTCCAGCCTGATGCAGCGCGAAGAACCGTACCGGTTGGCGGTCGAACTTGCCCGCGGGCAATTGACGATCCTGCGGAACCAACTGGCCGACTGGGAAGTCCACGGATTGGAAACGCCGGGGCCGGCGGCGGTGCAACTGGCCGAGGCGATGCGAAGTCTTCGCAAGGCGATCAACGCCGAAGACGAAGAGGAATCGCACGTCCACGCCCACGAGGTGCTTCGCCGCACACTCTGGACCGCGGAAAATTTGACGCAGGGCTACGCGCGGCGGGCGCTGGGCAAACGCCGCAAGGCGCTACAGCAGCCGTCGCCGTCGATCGGCTGCGTCGTCGATCCGGTGTTCGAGCGGCTGCCGTCGTCGCGGCGGTTTTCCACGGCCTTCGGCCACGCGACGCTGCCGGTCGAGTGGGCGCGCATGCAGTCGGATTTCGGGGCCTGCAACTGGGAGTCGCTCGACCAACGGGTGAGTTGGTGCAAGCAAAACCGTCTGCCGTGCATGCTGGGGCCGCTGATCGACCTCAGCCCGTCGGTGTTGGCGCCGGTGGTGAAGGAATGGGACGGCGACGCGGAAACGATCGCGACGTTGATGGTCGACTTCGTCGAAAGCTGCGTCCATCGGTATAAGGAAAAGGTGAAACAGTGGGACGTCGTGGCGCGGGCGAACTCGGCCGAAGTGTTGGGGCTGCGTGAAACCGATCTGCTGTGGTTGTCGAAGCGACTGCTCGAAGCCGTGCGAACCGCCGACGAAGAAGCCGCCGTCTCCATGACCATCGACCTGCCCTGGTGCGAGTACCTCCCGCGGCCGCGTCGCAGCTACTCGCCGATCGCCTTCCTCGACATGCTGCAACGAATGGAAGCGCCGCTGACGCGGGTGAACGTTGAAATCGCGATGGGGTATCCTCACGGAAGCCACTGCCGCAGCCTGTTGGCGATCTCGCGGTTGTTGGACGACTTCCACGAGCTGGATCTGCCGGTGCGGGTGCGATTGAATTTTCCGTCGCAGCCGGCCGGGACGCCGGTGGATTACGGCGGCGACGGCACGGACGTCGGTTGGGGCGGCCGATGGCACGAACAGAACGACGACAAGATTCAGGCGGAATGGGCGAAGAAAGTGGTGCGGCTGGTGTTGGCCAAGCCGTTCGTCGATGCGGTGTCGTGGGGGCAGTACCACGACTGGGAAGGTTGCCGATGGCCGCACTCCGGCCTTGTCGCGGAGAACGGTCGAATCAAGCCGATTTTTGGGATGTTGCAGGAGCTGTGCGCCAAACATCTCTTTTAGGTGGAAGTCCAGGTCGACGGCGCGTGTGGCCGCCGCCGACCGCAGCGCCGGGGCGCGTGGGGCTATGACGGTCGACGACTTCGTGGAACGGTTGGTCGACAGCCGCCTCTACGACTCCGGTCAGGTCGCCGACTTTCGGCGGCGGGCCGGGGCCGCCGTCGCGACGGACGGACCGTCGTTCGCCGCCTGGCTGGTCAAAACCGAACGCCTCACCACGTTTCAATGCCGCCGCCTGCTGGAAGGCCGGCACCGCGGCCTGCTGCTTGGGCCGTTCGAGATTCGCGCCGTCCTCGGCAAAGGCGGCATGGGCTCGGTCTTCCTGGCCTACGACCGCGACACCCACCGAACCTGCGCTTTGAAGACGCTGCAATCGCAGCGCCGCGCCAGTGCCCGCAACCTCCGGCGGTTCAAACGCGAGATCGAAGTCAACCAGCGGCTGGACCACCCCGGCATCGCCCGCGGCTACACCGCCGGCGTGCTGCAAGACGTCCCCTACATGGCGATGGAGTACATCGCCGGCCCGACGCTGTTTCTACTCGTTCGCAAGACCGGACCAGCCCCGTTCTATTGGTCGGCGAAATGGATCGGCGAACTGGCCGACACTCTCGACCATCTTCACCAATGCGGCGTCGTCCACCGCGACCTCAAACCGTCGAACGTCATCATCGCCCCCGACGGCCGCGCCAAACTGCTCGACCTGGGATTGGCCCGCTGGTTCGACGACGACCACAACGAAGCGGCCGTCGTCGGCGCCGGTCGCATCGTCGGCAGTTTCGACTACATGGCCCCCGAACAGAGCAAGGACTCGGCCCGCGCCGACAGTCGCAGCGACGTCTACGCCCTCGGCTGCCTGCTGTACTTCGCGCTGGCGGGCAAGCCGCCGTTCCACGCCGCCGCCGACAACAAGAAGAAGATGGCGATGCACCAGTTGCGGTCGGCGCCGGCGTTGGAAAAGGCGCGGCCGAACGTGCCGATTCCGCTGGCCGTGGTGCTGGAAAAAATGATGGAGAAGGAGCCGGTGGAACGGTATCAGGCCGCCGCCGAGGTCGCCGAAGTGATGCGGCGGATTCAAACGCGGCTGAAGGACACGGCCCCGCCGTTGCCGAAGGTCGCCGAGAAAAGCGCCGGCGACTCGAGCGACGACGGGGAATCGACCGACGGCGACACGTCGCACACCGGCGACGGCACGTCGATGAATTTGTCCACCGAGGATATGGGTCGGGAGGGGTCGCGCGGACGCCGCGCCGCCGGACCGAAAGGCGATTGGTGGAACCGCCTGCTGATCTGGGCCGGCGTCAGAGAGCGGCCCGAAGAACCAAGCGACGAAGACGACGAAGAACCTTCGCAAGGCGATCGGCCGGTCGCCCGGACGAAGCGCTGACGACGCGGTCGGCGAAGGACCGGACGGGGACTTCTCCGGGGCGGATCGACCAGTGAGGTCTCATGGAGTAGCAGCCGCCGGGGAAATCGCACCGCCCGGTCCTTCGCTGACGGGGATCGCCCGCGCGGACCGTGCAGGAAAAGAAGCTG
>JBOFFD010000027.1:0-2497 GCA_051648425.1 Planctomycetia bacterium | reverse complement strand
CGTTCCCACCGCCGTCGCCAGCCAAACCGTTCGCATGGTACTCTCTCCTCGGCCGAAAAAACCGTCGCGCCGGAAGCCGACGGCGCCCGTCGCGGGCGGTTGGGCGCCGACGAAGACTTTGGGACTTCGCGCCGCCGTCCGCGCGGCTATACCTTTCCTTAACGGCGGCTGCAACCGCAACTCGCAATGGAGGGTGAAACGATGGATCGGGGCGACGTGGCGAACATCCTGGAAGAATGCGCCGTCCTCTTGGAGCTGCAGGGGGAAAACCCCTTCCGGTTCAAGGCGTATCAGAACGCCGCCCGCGCGGTGCAGCAACTCGACGGCGACCTGAAGGCGATGGTCGACGACGGCACGCTGTCCGGCGTCAAAGGCATCGGCGACAAAATGGCCGCCAAGATTGCCGAACTGGTGAAGACCGGCGGCTTGGCCGCCCACGCCGAACTCCGCGCCGCCGTTCCGCCCGGCCTCTTGGATATGCTGCGCATCAACGGTTTCGGACCGAAAAAGGCCAAACAGGTCTACGACGAGCTCGGCGTCGACTCCGTCGCCGCATTGAAAGCGGCCTGTTTGGACGGCCGACTCGTCAAACTGAAAGGGTTCGCCGCCAAGTCGGTCGAGAAAATCCTGGCCGGCGTCGAATTCTTAGACAAGGCGGGCCAACGGGTCTTATACCCCGTCGCCCGTCGGCTGGCCGACCGACTCGTCGAGCGATTGAAAAACCTGCCGCAAGTGCAACGGCTGGCTGTCTGCGGCAGCCTGCGGCGGCGTCGATCGACCTGCAAGGACATCGATCTGCTCGTCGCCGCCGCCGACGCGGGCCCGGTGATGGAAGCGTTCGTTTCGCATGAAGACGTGGCGGAAATCGTCGGCCGCGGCGACACCAAATCGAGCGTAATCTTAGACGACGGCATGCCGGCCGATCTGCGCGTCGTTTCGTTGGAACAGTTCCCGTTCGCCGAGATGTATTTCACCGGCGGCAAGAGTCACAACGTCGCCGTTCGGCAGCGCGCCATCGCCCTTGGGTACAGTCTCAACGAATACGCCTTGACCAACGCGGGCGGCCCGACGCCCTGCGCCGACGAAGCGGCGATCTACGCCAAACTGGGCATGAAATACGTGCCGCCGGAACTGCGCGAAGACGCCGGTGAGATCGACGCCGCCCTGGAAGACCGACTGCCCGCGCTGCTGGAAGCCGGCGATCTTCGCGGGGTGTTTCACAATCACACCAACGCCAGCGACGGCGCGGCGACGCTGGAAGAAATGGCGGCGGCCGCCAAACAACTGGGTTTCGACTATCTGGGAATCGCCGATCATTCACAGACGGCGGCCTACGCCGGCGGCTTGTCGCCCCAGCGCGTCCGCGAACAAATGAAGCGCATCGACGAACTGAACGCCGCCGCCCCGAACTTCCGACTCTACAAAGGAATCGAGTCCGACATTCTGGCCGACGGTTCGCTCGACTACGACGACGAGACGCTGGCGTTGTTCGACTACGTGGTCGCCAGCGTGCATATGCCATTGGGTATGACGGAAGCTGCCATGACGGAGCGCATCATCAAAGCGGTGCGTCACCCTCGGTGTACGATGCTCGGTCATCTTACCGGCCGACTGCTGCTCCGCCGCGAGGGATACCCGGTCGACGTGGAAACTATTCTGAAGGAAGCCGCCAAGCACGGCGTGTTGGTGGAACTGAACGCCAACCCCAACCGCCTGGACCTCGATTGGACGTGGTGCAAACGGGCTAAGTCGCTGGGGGTCGGAATCGTTATCAACCCGGACGCCCACTCCACCGACGGCCTAACCGACGTCTGGCTCGGCGTCGGCGAAGCGCGCCGCGGCTGGCTGGAGAAGAACGACGTCTTCAACACGCGAACGCGCGCGGAAGTGGAATCCTTCTTCACCGAACGCCGCAAAAAGGCGGCAACGTAACCGAAGGCGGATAGCAAGCGCAGCCGAGTCAGGTCGACGAAAAAGACGTCATCCGTCGCGTTTCGCTCTTAGGAAGCAGCCGCGGGGCGGTTTTCCGGGGAGAAGGCGGACATTCGTCGCCGGATCGGCTTTCGTTTCAAGGAAGCGGTCGCGCACGTCGTCGTCGCGACGATTCCGCCCCGCACGCCGGGCGGCGGCCGACCGGGATGGAATCGTCCCTTCAAGCTGCTACCATTCCGGTTGTCCAACGCAAACGCCCAACCCTCACCAGGCCGTCGACCAGACCAGGAAGTTTTCGGATGCCGCACGCCGCTCGACCACCCTTGCGAAACCCGCCGCTGGCCGCACTGCTGGCGTTCCTGGTGCCGGGCTGGGGTCATTTCTTTCAAGGCCGACGGCTGAAGGGGGCGATCTTCTTCGTCTTCATCCTCGGCTTGTTCTACTGGGGAATGTGGCTGGGCAGCGGTCGAGTCGTCTACTTTCGTTGGGACGAAAGCGAAAAGCGCTGGGCGTACCTGGCGCAAGCGGGCGCCGGGTTGTCGGCGCTGCCGGCCATGGTTCGCCA
>JBOFFD010000026.1:0-4687 GCA_051648425.1 Planctomycetia bacterium | reverse complement strand
CGTCGACGACTGTTGGTACGTGGTCGTCGTCAGAATCGTGTGTATCAGTTTCTTATGGCTCCAGCCGTTTTCGATGAAATCGACCGCCAACCAGTCTAAGACTTCTTGATGTTCCGGGACCGGCGCTCGCGTGCCGAAGTCCTCGGCGGTCTCGACCAAACCGGCGCCGAAGATCGTCGTCCACATTCGGTTCACCGCCACCCGCGCCGTCAAGGGCGATCGCGGCGACGCCAACCAGCGGGCGAACTCCAACCGCGTCGGTTTGACGCCGGCGGCGGGTTCCAGCGGATGCAGCGCCGCCGGCGCGTGCGGTTCCACCGCCTGCTTCGGACGGTTCCACGCCCCCCGTTCCAACAGGAACGTCGGTCGAGCGTTTTCCGGTCGGCGTTCCGCCAAATGCAACACCGACGTCGGCGCTTCGGGGAACTGCTTCCACAGCGCTTCGACTTCGTCTTCGTACGCTTTCAGATCGGCCCGCGTCTTACGCCACGCGCCGAAGACCGCCGCCTGCTGCTCGGCGGTGCGATCCGCCTCCGCGACGTCCATCGCCGTCGCGGCGGCGTGGTCGACCACGGGCGGCGCGACCGTCGGCGACTTAGTCAGCGACACGCGGAATCGCCCGATCATCACGTTCGACGGGCCGTTGTCGTCGCCCCCGTGATTCGTCCGCACCGACACCTTCAGCGTCGTGCCCGGCGGTAGGTCGAGCGGCTTCTCGAACTTGGCCGTCGCGACCGATTCGGCGTTGCGACGGCCCGGCCCGCGGTCGGCCCGCCACGCCGTTTCGTCGTTGCCGTCGATCATGAACGCGACCGGCCCGCACCGCCGTTTGCCTTCCTTGTCGCGCGACACGTTCTTCCATTCCGGCTCCATCAAGTGGTCCGATTCGGCGAAGTCGGCCGCCGCTTCGACGAGTTTGAGTTTCTCCCATTTGTCGCCGCCGGGGAGGCGCGTCTCAAGGACCAGCTCGGTCAGCGCCCAAGTCCCCTTGAAACTGCGGCCGGGACCGTCGAACGGCAGGTCGCCGTGTTTCAGAATCTCCAGTCTTAGTCCGACGACGTTCTTCAGATCCGGCTCGGCCTGCAGGGTCACGTCGCCGAAGACCGTCTTGTGGCCCATGGTGAGAATCGACTTGTCGGGCAGCGCGGTCGGATGGTTCAGTTCCGACGACGAGTGCAAGTCGCGCGCTTCCAACGGCTCCCAAACGGTCGCGCCGCGCCGCTTCTTTTCTTCGTCGACCCAGGAATCGAAACGCTTCTTCCAATCGGGCGTCGCCTTGCGGACCCGTTCGTCCACCGCCGCGGCGCTGTTCTTAATTTCGGCGATCTTCGCGAGCTGCTCCGGCGTGTACACCCAAGACTGCGCTTCGTGGGTGTTGTTTAGGAAGGCGAACAGGCCGAAGTATTCAGTGTGTTCCACCGGGTCGAATTTGTGCGTGTGACACTGCGCGCACTGCACCGACAACCCCAGCACCGCCTTGCCGAGACAGTCCAGCCGGTCGAACATCCCTTCCATGCGGAATTCTTCGGGGACGATGGCGCCTTCCTCGTTGACCATGCCGTTGCGCAGGAAGCCGGCGGCCGTCAGCCCCCGCTGCCGCGCCGCCATGACGTCCGCCGTGGGCGTCTCGGCGGGCGCCGTCAGGTCGCCGGCGACTTGTTCAACGACGAACTGGTCGTACGGCAGGTCACGGTTGAAGGCGTCGATCACCCAGTCGCGCCACGCCCATTGCTCGCGCGGCAGATCCTTTTCGTAGCCGTTGCTGTCGGCGTAACGGGCGGCGTCAAGCCAAACCCGCGCCCAACGTTCGCCGTACTGCGGCGTTTTCATCAGCCGATCGACCAAATCGGCGACCGCTTTCGGGCGGTCGACCGCCGCCGCCGCGACGAAGGCGTCGACGGCCGCCGGCGTCGGCGTCAGGCCCACCACGTCGAGATGTAGTCGACGGCACAAGATTTCCGCGACGGCCGGCGGCGCCGGGGTAAGATTCTCCCGCTTCAGACGCGCCGCCACCAACCGGTCGATCGGATGGCCGACGTCGTTTCCAGCCGGAACCGTCGGCTTCACCGGCGGCGTGAACGCCCAATGGCCGGCGTACGGGGCGCCGGCGTCGATCCACCGTTCCAACACCGCGACCTGGGTCGCGGTCAGTCGATCGCCGAATCGCGGCGGCGGCATGACGTGCTCGGCGTCGGTCGACCGAATGCGCGACCACAGCTCGCTTTCCTTCGGCTTCCCCGCGACGACCGCCACCGCCCCCGACTCCAGCTTGTCCGTCGCCCCCGCGCGAACGTCGAGCCGCAGCCCCGCCTCGCGCGTCATCGGGTCCGGCCCATGACACTGGAAGCACTTTTCCGCCAGAATCGGCAGGACGTCCCGCTGGAAATCGAGGGCTTTGTCCGGTTCGGCGGCCAAGGCGGCCGTCGCCGTGAACGCCGCCGCGATTCGGCCGAAGTAAAGCATCGACTTCATGGCGATCCTCGGGATGGCAGGGAAACGTCGCGCGGACCGATCAATAACCGCCGGCGGCCGACCCGGGTTCGGTGGTCGTGATCGGCGGCAGTTCGAGGCGGCGCCGCGCTTCGTCCAAGATGTCTTTGGTACGACTCGCGCCGCAGCGCGACACCCCCAGCGCCCGCACCGCCAACAGTCCGTCCAGGTCGCGAACGCCGCCGGCGGCCTTCACCTGCACGTGCGCCGGCGCGTGCTTCCGCATCAGCCGCAGGTCGTCGTGGGTCGCGCCGCCGGTGCCGTAGCCGGTGGAAGTCTTCACCCAGTCGACGTTCAGTTCGCCGCAGATCTCACACAGACGGATCTTATGCTCGTCTTTGAGATAGCAGTTCTCGAAAATGACTTTCACCTTCCGGCCGACGGCGTGGGCCGTTTCCACCACCGCCGCCACGTCGGCCCGCACGTAGTCCCAGCCGCCGCTCAACACCTGCGAAATGTTGACGACGAAGTCGAGTTCCTCGCAGCCGTCGCGCAGCGCCTGCTCGGCCTCGGCCTTCTTCACCGCCGTCGTATGCCCGCCGTGCGGGAAGCCGATGGTCGTGCTCGCCTTCACCCCCGAGCCTTTCAGAATGTCGGCGCACCGCTTCAAGTAATACGGCAGGATGCAGACGCTGGCGGCTTCATACGCGACGGCGAGGCGGCAGCCCGACTCCAGTTCCGCCGCCGTCAGCGTCGGATTGAGCAGGGAGTGGTCGATCATCTTCGCCGCGTCGAGATACGTGTAATCCAACGTCCGCCCTTTCGATTTCCACCGGGACCGAGAAGCCGTTCAAGAAACGAGGTCGAACGGCCGCGCTCCGCCATCATGCGAAAACGCCGTTCGACCGGCGACGCCGACCCCCGCACCTTTCCTAATTCCTCCGCCGGTCGTCTGAGCGACAGAGAGTCCAAATCGAAATCCAGAAAAAAATCCCGTCGACGGCCGTAGGAGGACGCTCATGGGAACCTTTCCTCGCGACAGGGACACGGCCTCATGAACTGGATGATGATGGACATGAATTCGTTTTTCGCCTCGGCGGAGCAGCATTTCCGCCCGGAACTGCGCGGCCGGCCGGTGGGGGTCGTCCCCGTGGAATCGGACGGCGCCTGCGTCATCGCCGCCAGTTACGACGCCAAACGCCGCGGAGTGTCGGTCGGAACCAACGTGCGCGAGGCGCGGCGATTGTGTCCGGAAATCACTTTCGTCAAGGCGCGGCCGAAGGTCTACGTCCAACTGCACCACGAACTGCTGCGCTGCGTCGACCGCCGCGCCGAAATCGACCGGGTCTACTCCATCGACGAATGGACGATCCGGCTGCGCGGGGACGAACGAAAACCTGAAACGGCGCGGAAACTCGCTGAAGGCGTGAAACAGGCGGTCCGCGACGAATTCGGTTCGATCTTAACCTGTTCCATCGGCGTCGCGCCGACCCGTCTGTTGGCTAAGATGGCGTGCGGTCTTAAGAAGCCGGACGGCTTGACGCTCTTAGACGTCGACGATATGCCCGACCGCCTGGAGGGCGTGCCGCTGGGCGGGTTGTTCGGCGTCAGCGACGGCATGCTGGCCCGGTTCGACCGGCACGGCGTGCGCAGCGTGCGCGACTTGTGGGAAATGAGCGAACGACGAGCGGTCGAAGTCTGGGGGTCGGTTGTCGGGGCGCGCTGGTGGGCCGGCTTCCACGGCCGCGACGAACCGGACCCGCCGCCGGCCCGTCGGTCGATGAGCCACGGCAACGTCCTCGACCCTCGTTTCCGAAACGAAGCCGGCGCGCACGGCATCTTGGTAAGACTCGTCTGCAAACTCGCCCGCCGGCTGCGGCAGGGCGGCTGGTTCGCCGACGTCCTGCAACTATCGGTTCGCGACGTCCGCGGCGGTTCCTTCTCCGACAAGATCACCCTGCCGTGCGCCCATGACACGCCGACCCTTCTGCTGCAATTCGAGAAGTTGTGGCGGCGGCGGACGCCGACCGGCCGACCGATCTTGAAGGTCGAAGTCTGCGTCGTCGGACTGGTCGCGGCGTCGCAGGTCGCCCGCCCGCTGTTCGACGACATGGAGAAGCCGCTGCGCGTTTCGCGGGCGATGGATGAAATCAACGACCGCTGGGGCGGATCGACGATCTACTTCGGCGGCATGCACGACCACCGCCACCCCATGGACGACAAGATCGCCTTCGGCCGCATCCCCGACCCCGTCCCG
>JBOFFD010000025.1:0-5877 GCA_051648425.1 Planctomycetia bacterium | reverse complement strand
TTCCCGTCCCCGACGACTTCCCTTCGCCGGAAGCGGTGTCGCTGCGGCCGTGAGAGACCGACGATGACCCAGCCGATGTTGGCCCCGCGCTATCTGGCGTCGTTTCAACCCCGCCACGTGGTCCACCGCTTCACCGACGTCTTGGTGTTGGGGTCGGGCCTGGCGGGGCTGCGCGCGGCGCTGTCGGTCGATCCGGCGCTGTCGGTGCTGGTCGTCACGAAGGAGAAGGCGCAGAAGTCGAACAGCAACTGGGCGCAGGGGGGCATCGCGGCGGTGTGGACGCCGAACGACTGCTTCGAGGCGCACGCCGCCGACACCGTGGCCGCCGGCGGCGGCCTGTGCGACCCGGACGTGGTCGACCTAGTGGTGCGCGAGGCGCCGTTGCGGGTGCGCGAACTGATCGATTGGGGCGCCGTCTTCGACCAAACCAACGGCGACATTTCGCTCACCCGCGAAGGCGGCCACAGTTTCAGCCGCATCCTGCACGCGATGGGCGACGCCACCGGCAAGGAGGTCATTCGCGCGATCCTCGCCCAAGTGCGGGCGCGACCGAACATTCGGCTTCTGGAAGACACCTACTCCGTCGATCTGCTCACCACTCCCGCCGAAGACGGCCCGACCTGCATCGGCGTTCTGGCGTGGTCCGACGTCGTCGGTCCGCAGGCGATCTGGGCGCAGCAGACGATTCTCGCCACCGGCGGCTGCGGGCAGTTGTGGCGCGAAACCACCAACCCCTCGGTCGCCACCGGCGACGGGTTGGCGATGGCTTTCCGCGCCGGCGCCGAGCTGCAAGACATGGAATTCATGCAGTTCCACCCCACGGTGCTGTACGTCGCCGGCTCGGCCCGCTTCCTCATCAGCGAAGCGGCCCGCGGCGAAGGGGCGTACCTGCGGGACCGCCGCGGCGACCGCTTCATGCCCGACTACGACCCGCGCGCCGAACTCGCCCCGCGCGACGTCGTCAGCCGGGCGATCGTCGGGCAGATGCTGAAGACCGAACACCCGTGCGTCTATTTGGATCAACGGCACCTCGACCCCGACGCCGTCCGCGCGCGGTTCCCCGGCATCACCGCCGCCTGCGCCAAGTTCGGCGTCGACTTCGCGCGCGACTTGGTGCCGGTCCGGCCCGGCGCGCACTACATGGTCGGCGGCGTGCGCACCGACCGCAACGGGCGGTCGTCGCTGAACGGCTTGTGGGCGTGCGGCGAAGCGGGCGCCACCGGCCTACACGGCGCCAACCGACTGGCTTCGAACAGCCTTCTGGAAGCGCTGGTCTTCGGACACCAATGCGGCCTGGGGGCGTCGCTTCTGGTCGAACCGAACCTGCCGATGCAGGCCCATTCGCTGAACAACGCCGTCCGTCCGCCCGACGACGTCCAGGAGCTTGACGTTTCCGACCTGCGGAACTCGCTGACGAGTTTGATGTTCCGGAAGGTCGGCATCCAGCGGACGGCCGAGGGGCTGCACAGCGCCTTGGAGACGGTCGATTTCTGGGGCCGGTACGCCCTCCGCCGCGAGTTCAACGACGTCGAAGGCTGGGAGTTCCAAAACATGCTGACGGTCGCGGGGGTGGTGATTCGAGCGGCGCTGGCGCGGAATGAATCGCGCGGCACCCACTTCCGCCACGACTTCCCGACGCCCGACGAAGCGTCGCGCTGCCATCTGGTGGCCCGGCGCGACGCCGTCGAGCTGCGCCGCACCGCCGGCCTCTGCGTCTGATTCCGCCCTCGGCTCCTTCCCTGTCAACCGCCAAGGAGGATTTCACGTGCTCCAAGCGTTTCGATCGACCGCCGCCGTTCTTGTCGGAGTCGCCTTCGCTTCGACCGTCGCCGCCGACGAGAAGCCGGCGAAGCCGACGCCGCCCGTCCACCCCGCCGCCGGTGTGCACCGACCGGTCGTTCCGGGCGACCTGGTGTTGAACCAGCGCCGCCGCTCGAAGAACGACGGGACCGTTGAAGAACGGGAAGTGCGTTGGAAGGCGTCGGAAACCGCCGTCATCGTTTGCGACATGTGGGACGACCACTACTGCCAGTCGGCGGCGCAGCGGGTGGGCGTCTTGGCGCCGAAATTGAACGCCGTCCTTACCGCCGCCCGTAACCACGGGGTGCTCATCGTCCACGCCCCCAGCGGCTGCATGGAGATGTACGAAGCCACCCCGTACCGCCAGCGGATGAAACTCGCCGCGGCCGTCAAGCCGCCCGTGCCGATCGGTGGGTGGTGCCACCTCGACCCGAAGGACGAAGGTCCGTTGCCGATCGACGACGCCGTCAGCCCGTGCGACGACCCGATCGTCGGGCCTGTGGTGAAGGTTTACTCGCGGCAGCATCCGGCGGTTCAGATGCACGGCTTCGACGGCTGCAGCGACAGCGGCGTGGAGATGTACAACTACTTCACGGCGCACGGGGTCAAAAACGTGGTGATGACGGGGGTGCACACGAATATGTGCGTGCTGGGCCGGCCGTTCGGCATTCGGCAACTCGTGCGGTTGAGAATGAACGTGGCGTTGGCCCGCGACCTGACCGACGCCATGTACGATCCGCGGCAGCCGCCGTACGTCAGCCACGCGCGCGGCACGGAACTGGTCGTCGAGCACATCGAGAAGTACTGGTGCCCGTCGATCGAGAGCGGCGATCTGACGAAGACGGATCCGAGGTCGACCGGCCCGCGCGAGGCGGACGGGGGAAAGCCGGCGGAGAAGAGCGTTTCCCTCTAAAGATAAGAAGGGCGACCGTCGGACAAATCGGACTAGGCCGAATCGAACGACGGCCGCTTGTCGGGGTCAGCGAGCGGGCGAGACGGCCGGCGTCGGATTCCGTTTCGCGGTCCGAACCACTCGGAAGCCGAGGGTGTTGAACCGCTGGGTGCTGAGGTTCCAGGCGTTCAGCAGGAACCGGACCCGTTCGGCGTCGGGATGACGCCGCATTTCGCTGAACACGGGCGGTTCGACCTCGGAACCGGGGGCGTCGGCGTAGCGCGAATGCCGCCAGTCGAGGGTTTCGTCGGGGGAATTGTCGATGTCGCTGCGAACGTCCCGCGTCCAGCGAAGCATCGGGTGCGTGCGGAACACCGAGGAGTACCAGTGCCAGGCGAAGCGGTCGAGTTCGCTGAACGGGTCGCCGGAAGCGACGCCTTCCACGGCGGGGCCGTCGGCGGCCAAGCCGTCGCCGCGCGACGCCAGCACCAGGTCTTCTTCGGTGGGCAGGCGATAGACCGCTCCTTCGGTCGCGCCCAACCAAGAGCAGAACGCCTCGGCGTCTTTCCAGGTAATGTTGAAGACCGGAAAGTCGGCGTCCTGCGGGAAGCCGGTATTCCGCCAGTTGTACTGCGGACCGAACTCGACGCGGCCGAGGGCGGCGTCGAAGCCCCAGCCCGACCGGCCGGTGGACTCGATTTCGGTGACGTAGCCGGTGGCGTCGGCGAAGAGTCGGAACTGGCCGTGGGTCACTTCATGGACGCCGACGGCGATTTCTTCGACCGCCTTGCCATCGGCGGCCGAGGCGGCGGACGCCGTCGGCGCTTGGAACTGCAACAGCTTGACGCCGATGGAATTGATCGAAATGCGGTCGAGGCCGCTCTCGGCCATCAGGGCGGCCGTGGCGGCGCCTTCGTCGAAGGCGGGCGCCGGCTGCTCGCGGCGGGTGATCGCCAGCGACAACAAACCCATCAAGACGGCGACCAGCGAGTATCTCGCCATGGTGTATCTCTCATCTCCGGCCGGGCGCGGCTCGAAAAGCGCGCGCGACAGCTCAAAAGGTTCGGCGTGCCGCAAAATTTGCGGCGGACCAAAGCGGGGTTCGGCGCGGTCGAAACCGCGACTCGGCCCCAGGGGCAAGGTTTTCGGCGGGAGCAGCGATCCGGCGTCTCGTGGACCGGCTGCCCGACAATTCGTGGGACGACTCTCGACGCCGTCCGGCGGTTCACCGCCGTAGCGTCGATAGACCCGAAAGCTTTCGGGTCTTGAACGAACGGCCGAGCCGTTCTCTCCCTTTTCGCACGTCGAACGACCGCGGAATCCTCCACGACCGATCGACAACGCTACTGTAGAACAAACCTCGTGCCGATGAAGGGTTGCGAATAGTGTCTGCGGACGCCCGACGCCATAAAGCAATATAAAACAAAGACTTGCATCGAAAACTTAAATTACGATGAACTTATGGTCGGCTTGAAATCGCAGTCGTGTGACTAATTGCATGGCAAGAAGAGCATGGTGGCTGGGCAGCAAGCGGATTCGCGAAACCGTCGGAGACGCCGAATCGTCACTCGTCGCCGTCGCCTTGACTCATCCGAAGAAAGCTTTCGTAGCGGCTGTCCCGAATGTACCGCAGCGAAACCGCCTGTTTCACCATGCAGGCTTCCTCGTGGGTGTGGCTGCAACCGGGGAATCGGCAGTAGCGGGCGAACGGGCGGAACTCGGGGAAGAAGCCGCCGATCTCGTCGGGCCGAAGGTCGGCCAAGCCAAACTGCCGGATGCCCGGCGTGTCGATGACCGTGCCGCCGCCGGTTAGTTTCAACAGTTGGGCGGTGGTGGTGGTGTGTCGGCCTTTGAGGTGGGTTTCGCTCACCTCGGCCACCTTCAGGTGGAAGGTCGGCTCCAAAGCGTTCAGCAGCGACGTCTTGCCGACGCCCGACTGCCCGACGATCGCCGTCTCTTTGCCGGCCAGCATTTCCAGCAGTTGGTCGATCCCCTTCTTCGTCGCCGCGCTCGTCAAGACGGCGCGGTAGCCCAACTGGCTGTACAACCCCAGGAACGGCTGCACCAAGGCGCCGTCGACGAGGTCGACCTTGTTGAAGCAGACGATGGGACTCAGGGCGCCGGCCTCGGCCGTCACCAGGTAGCGGTCGACCAACGACGGCTTCAACGGCGGATCGACCAGCGAACCGACGACCAGAATCTGGTCGATGTTGGCGGCGATGACGTGTTCCCGCTGGCGGTAGCGGCGGACGAACGTCCGGCGGCGCGGTTCGACCGAAAGGACCAAGCCTTCGCCGCCCGAGGCCGGCTTGAAGCGGACCCAGTCGCCGGCGGCCACCACCGACCGCTGGTCGCCGTCGAACGATTTCAACAGCCGGCGGACGTAGCACTTCCATGAGGTGCCGTCGTCGCACACCACCACGCAGTGCAGCCCCTGCACCATCAGCACCCGGCCGCGCCGCGAGCCGACGGCGTCGACCGCCAACCCCGTCTCCGCGTCGACCAGGATAGTCCGCTTGCGCGACAGATTCCCTTTCGCCCGAACCCGCTCGCTTTGGGCGGCGTTTTCGGTCGCTTCGTCGCCGTCGTTGTACTTGCGGGTCAGATCGCCTTCGCGCGCCTTGTTCTCGCGGTTCTTCGAGAACTGGACGCGCACTTTCCGATTCTTCGCCATCGGCTTCCTCGCCCGCGACCGCTGCGGCCGCCCTTCGTCACCCGCCGACTTCGCGGTACGGATACTCCATATAGGACGCCGTCCGCTCCGCCGCCGGTTCGCCCAACAGGCGGGCGACAACGTGCAGGCTCATGTCGATGCCGGCCGCGATCCCCGCCGAGCAGACCACCCGGCCGTTGTCGACCACCCGGCGGTTCGCGTGAACGACGGTCTTCGGGGCGACGCCTTCCAGCAGTTTGAGCGCCGCGTGGTGCGTCGTCGCCTCCAAGCCGTCGAGCAGCCCCGCTTTCGCCAGCACCAGCGACCCGGTGCAGACCGACAAGACCAGTTCGGCATGCTCGGCGACGTGCTTGACCCAATCCAGCACGACCGGGTTGTTCATTTCCTTGCGGGTGCCGAACCCGCCGGGAACAATCAGTACGTCGGCGTGGCGCAGGTCGGCCAAACGGTGGCTCGGATTGACGCTAAGCCCGCCGCGGGCCAACACCGGACCGGCCTTTTCCGCCACCGT
>JBOFFD010000024.1:0-3200 GCA_051648425.1 Planctomycetia bacterium | reverse complement strand
CGCCCTGCCGCCGCCCGAGCCGGCGCCGACCAGCGGGAAGGCGATCGACCGATACCCTCGCTCTTTGGCGAGGGCCGTCGCGTTTCGGACCGACTCCCGCACCGACCACTCCGACGACCGCCACAACAGGTTGATGCCGACTACGTGGATGATGGCTTTGAACGGCAGTCGGCCCGCCCCGGTCTCGACCGCCCCGCCGAGCGGCAGGACGCCCTTGCGAGCAAGCTCGCGAAACGGCTCCAAGCCGCCTCGTTTCTTAATGGCCCGCGAAACTCCCTGCGGAAGCAGCAGCCACCAAGGGATGACGTTGCGGTTCCAGGCGTTGACGACGACTTCCACGTCCTGATCGAGCAGATCGCCGTCGACGAGACGCAACTCCATCAAAAACGCTCCTTCACCGCTGAACGGTGACCGCTGCCCGTTACGCCTCCGCAGTTCTGCCCCGCAGACGCAGATGGACGCGAAACCAATACATCGACGGTTTCCGTTACGGCGCTCCGCTTGCTGGCGCAATCCAGGGGCCGACCGGTCGAACGCCGGACCCGCCGCCGTCGCGACCGGCGGTTGAACGACCCTGCCGTCGACGCGAAAATTCACCCACTATAACTTGAACCGTCGTCGATGATATGTAAAATCCCTCTTCCTACGCACCTGCTAGCGTAGCTCAATTGGCAGAGCAACGGTTTTGTAAACCGTAGGTTGCGAGTTCGATTCTCGCCGCTAGCTTCGCCGAACCTGCCGGCGGGCGACGAAGTCTACAGGGAAAACGTCCGAAGAAGATCGACGTTTTCGGGAGCGGACGCTGGATCGAAGACACGGAAGGATGCCCGAGCGGCCAAAGGGAGCAGACTGTAAATCTGCCGGCGTAAGCCTACACAGGTTCGAATCCTGTTCCTTCCAATCAGCGACGACGAGCAAAATCGGCTGCGGCCGTGGCGCGAAACGGCCGGTAATCGTCGTCATCGCGGGTGTAGCTCAATGGTAGAGCTCCAGTCTTCCAAACTGGTGGCGAGGGTTCGATTCCCTTCACCCGCTTGAAGCGGCGGACCGGCTCGTCCGGCGTCGCCGCTTCGGCGTTCGAGGCTTGAACGTACGACCGGTCGAGCAGTCGACGGGTCGTACGAACGGGACAGTGGACGCCGGCCGGCCGAGGCCGTACCATGCGTCCGATCCAGGCTGCTGTAGCTCAGCGGTAGAGCGCGTCCTTGGTAAGGACGAGGTCAAGGGTTCAAATCCCTTCAGCAGCTTTCTCGGTGCGCACGCCGCGGCGTCGCTGGCGACGGCCTTTCTTCGGAAGGGCGGCCGGCCGCGCCCGGCCCCGAGGCGGCGACCGCGGGCGTCGCGCGAGCACGCTTCGGTATCGGACGTGTTTCGTCAATGGATGTGAGTCGGGCTTGGTTCGGATCTAGTTCGGGCCGTAGTCGTCCGGACTCTCTAGGATGCACGCAACCACAGGATTCAGAGAACCTTAGGAGAAGCGATGGCCAAGGATAAGTTCGTGCGCACCAAGCCGCACGTCAATGTCGGCACGATCGGCCACATCGACCACGGCAAGTCGACCCTCACCGCGGCGATCGTCGCCCGGCAGTCGCACCGTTTCGGCACGAAGGCCAAGTCCTACGCCGAAATCACCAAGGGCGGCACCGTCCGCGACGCCAACAAGACCGTCACCATCGCCGCCTCGCACGTCGAGTACGAAAGCGAAAAGCGCCACTACGCCCACATCGACTGCCCCGGCCACGCCGACTACATCAAGAACATGATCACCGGCGCCGCCCAGATGGACGGCGCCATCCTGGTCGTCGACGCCGGCGACGGTCCGATGCCCCAGACCCGTGAGCACATCCTGCTCGCCCGCCAGGTCAACGTCCCCGCCGTCGTCGTCTTCCTCAACAAAATCGACCTCGTCGACGACGCCGAACTGCTCGACCTCGTCGAGATGGAAGTCCGCGAACTCCTCAACAAGTACGAGTTCCCCGGCGACGACGTTCCGGTCGTTCGCGGCAGCTCGAAGCCGGCCCTGGAAAACCCGGGCGACGACGCCGCCTGCAAGTGCATCGACGAGCTGATGACCGCCCTCGACGCCAACATCCCGGAACCGATGCGGGAAACCGACAAGCCCTTCCTGATGAGCATCGAAGACGTCTTCTCGATCAAGGGCCGTGGTACGGTCGGTACCGGTCGTATCGAGCGCGGCGTCTGCAAGGTCGGCGACGAAGTCGAAGTGGTCGGCCTCAGCGCGGCCACCCGCAAGACCGTCGTCACCGGCGTCGAAATGTTCCAGAAGACGCTCGACTTCGGCTCAGCCGGCGACAACGTCGGCGTGCTGCTCCGCGGCATCGAAAAGAACGACCTGGAACGTGGCCACGTCTTGTCGAAGCCGGGCAGCATCACCCCGCACACCCACTTCACCGCCAAGGTGTACGTCCTGTCGAAGGAAGAAGGGGGCCGGCACACGCCGTTCTTCTCCGGCTATCGGCCGCAGTTCTTCTTCCGCACCACCGACGTCACCGGCGACACGAAGCTGATGGGCGGCGCTGAAATGTGCATGCCCGGCGACAACGTCGAAATGGAAATCAAGCTGCAAAAGCCGGTCGCCATGGAAGACAACCTCCGCTTCGCCATCCGCGAAGGCGGCAAGACGATCGGCGCCGGCGTGGTCGTGAAGATCCTCGCCTAAGGCGTCCGCCGCGATTGGTCGCGGCTGTGTTTCTCGTGGGATCGGCGGGCCTGCGACGGCTGTTCCGGTCCGCCTCGTTTTGTACGTCCCCGGCCCGCCGCGGCGTTCTCCGTCGCCTCGGGAGCGGGGATGTTGTTTTCGTAAAAGGACTGGCGTACGGTGCTTGCCGACGCCGGTTTTGCTTATAGAACAAGCGATCCACACGGACATAGTCCTTGCGGACGGCTTAGGAGCGTAGCTCAATTGGCAGAGCTCCGGTTTCCAAAACCGGTGGTTGGGGGTTCGAGTCCCTCCGCTCCTGTTTCCTGCGATCTTGGCATGGGGGCCGTTGCGACCGTCGGCGACGGGTCCGTTTCGCTCTTTGGATGATCGTCGCGGAGTTTGGGCGCCGCAGGAGGCGGGTGGGTTGGCATGGCGTTGATGACAAGTACGACCACGGATTTGTTTCGCGCGATGCTCAGCTCGCAGGCGTACAAGCCCGGGCAGGGCAACATGGCCCGCTACGGCACGCTCTCGGCGG
>JBOFFD010000023.1:0-10955 GCA_051648425.1 Planctomycetia bacterium | reverse complement strand
ACCGGCACGCCTTCCAGCCGCTGTTCGATCGGCACGCCTTCCAAACGCTGCTCGATCGGCACGCCTTCCAACCGGTCGGCGATGCTGGACTTCCTGAGAACTTCCTTTACCGTCTGGCGATGCATTTCCTGCAGTTCTTTTCCGATCACGTCGTTTCCCTCCCTTTCATAACGTTCCGCGAACCTCAGCAGCAGCGTACTCGTCAAGCCCGAATGGGCCGGTAGTTCGCTGCGCCGTACATTGCCTGCTTCGGATCGACGCTGAACAGGTGCAATACCGCGTTGTGTTCCACCAAAGGCAGTTCCCGCACCACCACGACCCGTACCGGATTCGAGTAGTACATCGAGTCATAGACGCCGGGCGCGACGGCTTTCAGTATTTTCGATTTCAGCAAGTGCAGCGGCCGTCGGATGCAGACCGCGAACAGGCGGAAGTCTTCTCTGGACAGCAGGCCGTCGAGTTTCGCCTCCGCCGACGTCTGTTTCCGGTAGTTGATGTAGTGGCCGAACAATTCTTCGACCGCTTCCAGGTCGAGAGCCTCCTGGTGCGACTTGAACGTCAACAGATTGTAGCGGGCCAGTGTCTCGAAGCCGTCGGGCGGCCGGCGCGTCGGCGGACCCGGTTGCGGGCAATGGATGATGACGTCTAGGAATTGTTTGTGATGCGAAAGGTCGTGTTCGAGTTCGACCTCGATCGGTCCGTCTTGGAAGAAGTCCTGCCAGGATAGGCCGAAAAGCTGGTGCCACGGCAGCGGCGAGTCCATGAGACACCCACATTCGCGGCCGCGACGGTCCCGGAGGGGGTCGCGTCCCGGCCGCTCTACTCCTTGACGCGCTCTTGGACGACCACCAGCCAGCCGGTGTCGCGCACATCGGCGGGTCGGCTGGCGACGACGATCGGCTCGAAGGCCGCCACCCAGAGGCCGCGCGACGAAGCGGCCGCAGCGCCGCCGGTCGAGGAATCGAAGGCGTCGATCGGGTCGCGGTAGTCGACGATCACGTTGCCGTCTTCCTGTAGCGGGGCGGCGGCGCGGCCGTCGCCGCCGGCTTCTTCCTGGCGGCGGCGCAGGCGACGCCACGTCTCCATCCGTTCGACGACGTTGGGTTCCAGCCGAACCACCGCCGTTTCGCCGCGACGGCCCGCGCCGCGCAGGTCGCCCAACCGAGGGTGGTGCAGCACCAATCCCTTGCGGCTTTCTTCCTCAAGGCGGTCGGACTCGACGTCGACCAGCACCGCCAATTGGTCCTGGCCCAAATCGGCCTGCAAGACGCGGAACTGCCCGAGCTGGACCGACATCCCCAAGACGCCCAGCACGCGGCGGTCGGGGTCGTCGGGCGGGCCGCTCCAGACGGGGGCCGAGAAGGCGACGTTCATGTCCTGCGTCGATTCGCTTTTGTAGACGTTCGAGCGATGGACCTGGCGGATCGGCTTGGCGGCGTCGGCCTCCATTTCATCGCCCTGGCCGTGGAAATAGTCGCGGTGGGCCCAATTTCGGCCGACGCTGGGGCCGTGCGGGCTGCGCGTCACCTGCCAACCGCCGGCGTCGGTGAGGAACCAGCTCGTCGCCTTGGTGGCGGCGTTGTGTTCGATGTAGTTGTCGTCGAGCCAACTCTTGACGGCCAGGCCCAAGGCGGCTTCGCCGGGGATCGGTTCCATGGCGGAGGGCCGACCTTCGGGCGTTTTGGGGTCGCGTTTCTTGCGGGCGGCCTCGACCTGCCGCATGAGTTCGCGGAGGCGGGGGTCGTCGGCTTCGGTTTCCAAGATGCGCCAACGGAGGTCGATTTCGCCGGCCACGGTGCGGGCGGCGAAGCGGGCGGCCAGTTGCAGCGCGTGGGTGCGGGCGTACTCGGCGGAGAGGCGGGCGTCGCGTTCCTTGGAGGCGGCCGACCGCAGTTGAAGGGCCGCGCCGAAGACGGTGCCGACGACCACCACCAGCGCCGCCGTCCCCACTTGGGCGACGCGACGGTGGCGTTTCAAGAAGCGGCGAATCTTGTGACCGAAGGTCTCGCGGCAGGCGGCGACCGGTTCGTCGCCCAGAAAGCGTTCGACGTCCTCGGCGAGGGCGAGCGGGTTCTGGTAGCGGTCGCCGGGCTTGAGGGAGAGGGCCTTCATGCAGATGGCGTCGAGGGCGGGGGGCAGGCCTGGGACGACGTGGCGGGGGCGCATGAAGTCGCCGGTGAGGACGCACTGACGGATTTCGCCGCGGTCCATGCCGGAGGCCGGCGCGCGGTTGGTCAGCATCTTGTACAGGGTGGCGCCAAGGCTGTACACGTCGCTGGCCCGACCGACGGGCAGCTCGCCGTCGGCCTGCTCGGGGCTCATGTAGGCGGGGGTGCCGGCGCCGCCGCTGCCGTCGCCTTCGCGGGGCGCGGACTTCGGCAGAAGCGTCTGTTCACCGCTGGCGCGGGCGAGGGCGTCGCGTTGGACGGAAAGGGCCAGGCCCCAGTCGATGACCAGGGTTTCGCCGTACCGGCCGAGCATGATGTTGTCGGGCTTGATATCGCGGTGGACGATGCCGCGGTCGTGGGCGTAGGCGATGGTGTTGCAGACGGCGATGAACCGTTGCAGCAACTGCCGCAGTTCGAGGTTGCGCTGTCGTTCGGTGGGCCGACGGCGGCTGTCGTGGTAGTCGTCGACCGCTTCGGTGAGAGTTTTGCCCCGGATGAAGCGCATGGCGTAGAACGGTCGGCCTTCCGCCGTTCGGCCCATGCCGTACACCGGAACGACGCCGGGGTGGTCCAGCCGACCGGTCACTTCGGCTTCCATCAGAAACCGGCGGACGAGGTCCGGGTTGTCGGAGTGCCGATTCTGAATGCACTTGACGGCGGCGGCGCGGTGCAGGTTGCGGTCGACGGCGCTGTAGACCACGCCTAACCCGCCCTTGGCGTGCGGCCGAAGTTCGGAGTAGGGCACCAGCATCTTCAAATCGACGGCGCTGGGGATTTCATCGCCGCCTTGAAAGTTGGCGGAGACGGCGATCGGTTCTTGCGACGACGGTTCGGCGCGGCTGTCGTCGGAGCAGTACTCGTCGCGGGGGTCGGGAAGGCGCCCGGCCGCCGCCGCAGCGGCGGCTTGGCCGGCAATGGTCGCAGGCATGTCGGCGGGGCGATCACCGGCGCCGGAGTATGTACTCATGGTGTCGACCCGCCGATCGACGTTTGGATCCCGCGACTCGGCCGGCCGCGAGGAAACGATCGGCGGTCCACCGCCGATCGAGGACGAATCCGAGGGAGCGTTCCGCCGGTCGTCCGCCGAGGGCGGGGGGAGCGGCGGCGCGGTCGTGGGCTTGTCGCTTGAGGCATCTTCGCCATTCATGCCGTCATCGTATGTACCGCGACAAGCGGCGACGACGGTTTTCCCGCCCGCCGCCGCTCTTCCGCCGATATCCGCCGACGTCCGCCGACGTCCGCCGACGTCCGCCGACGTCCGCCGACGTCCGCCCGCCGCCGATACGAATTCGGTCACGCCGGCTCGGCTTCGGTCGCCTTCAGCCAGTCGATCGCCTTGCGGACGCCCTCGTCGAAGCCGACGGCCGGGGCGTAGCCGAGTTCCCGCTGGGCCTTGGCGATGCTGTAGTCGAGATTGAGACCCATGAATTTCAGCCGGGCGCTGTTCAGCACGGGCGGCGTGCTGAACAACCAACCGCCGGTCTCCATGAGCCAGCACATCGGATAGGCGACCGAAAGCGGCAGCGTGGCCGACGGTCGAGGCAAGCCGGCGAGGTCGGCGATCGTCTCGAAGAAATGCCGCTTCGACACCAACTCGGCGTCGCGGATGTTGTATACGCCGCCGGTCGCCGGCTTCTCAAGAGCGCGAAACACCGCGTCCACGATGTTGCCGACGTAGGTGTTGTTCAGAACCTTCTTGGAACTGCCGAAGTACATGACTCGGCCTTCCTTCAGATTGCTTAAGATGCGCGGCAGGATGGTGCGGTCGCGCGGTCCGTAGACGAAGCCCGGCCGCAGAATCGTCAGCGGCAGCGGCGTCTTTTCGAGGAACGCCAGCGCCAGCCGGTCGCCTTCGGCCTTCGTTTGCGTGTAGGCGTCGATGTGCTTGGTCGGCAGGGGGGTGGTTTCGTCGGAGCCGTAGTGGTCGCGGGCGGGGTAGACCCCCAGCGAACTGACCAGCACGAACCGTCGCAGCGACGTGTTCTTCGCGGCGGCCTGCAACAGCCTTTCGAGGGCGTGGACGTTCACCTCGCGGTATTCGGCGATCGGGCCCCAGTCGCCGACCTTCGCGGCGCAGTGGACGACGGCGTCGACGCCGCGGCAGGCTTCGTCGGCGACGGCGGGGTCGGTCAAGTCTCCCACGATCCGTTCAACGCCCCATTCTTCGAGCAGCTTCGACGCGCTGGTCGGCCGAACGATGGTGCGGACCGAATCGCCGCGCTTGGCGAACGCTTCGGCGACGTGTCCGCCCACGAATCCCGACGCCCCGGTCACCAGAATCCGCATGAGACCTCCGCTGCACGCCGCCCCGCCGCCCCTGCGGGCGGCCATCGCGGATTATGGGAAAAAGGCGTCGTAAAACGACCGAGGCGGAACCCGACCGCCGAATCTCTTCGGCCGCTGGCCCCGCCCCCGGTGCTCGTCGTTCCTTCGACGGCCGACGGCCGTCAAGCCGTCGGCCCGCGTTTCAGCAACTCAGTGGCAGCTATCGCACGCCGGAGCGGCCGGTTCCGGGCAGACCGGAACCCGCTTCATCACCGTGTACGGAACCATCTTCTTAATCTGCTTGGCCACGCAGACGGTGTACGTCTGTTCGACCTGGCGGGTCGACTGCACCGGCACCGAATCGTAGACCGTGTGCGACGTCATCGTGCAGGTGGTGTACGGCACCTGCTTGGTCATCACCTGCGGCACCATCTTGCAGGTCTGGTGCGGCACTTGGCGGGTGCGGGTTTCGCTCACCATCCGGCAGGTTTGATGAGGCACCTGCACGGTGTAAGTATCCTGCTCCATCCGGCAGGTGGTGTACGGAACCTGCTTGGTCATCACCTGCGACTCCATCCGGCAGGTGCGGACCGGCACTTGGTACGTGTACGGCTCGGCGATCATCGTGCAGGTCTGGTACGTCTGTTGACGGGGCACGACCACCGTTTCGTAGTGGACGTCGCGCACCGGAATCTGAACGGTGTGCGTCTGGTGCTCCATGCGGCAGGTCTGGTAAGGAACCGTCCGCTGCATCACTTCGGGCACTTGCCGGCAGGTGCGCACCGGCACCGAAACCGTGTAGTGTTCCGGAACCATTTTGCAGGTCTGATACGGAACCTGGCGGTACTCGGTGTGCGAAACGTACTTCGTCACCTGTTCGGGAACCATCTTGCTATGCTGTTCCTGAACGTGGCGGACGTACGGAACGTCGTACTCGACGTGCCGAGGCACGCGGATCGTCTTCGTGCAGACCTGGTCCGCGGCCTTGCAGGCGACGGTGTACTTCGAGCCGCACACCCACTTTTTACAGCCGGTGCATGGGTCGCATTCCCAGTGGCCCGGCGTCTTCATCGTCTTGCAGAACATCTTGCCGGCGACCACTTCCTGGATCTCTTGGCAGTCATACTCGATCTTACACGCCTTCTTCGTTTCGCAGATCTGACGGCAGGTGACCCAGCGCACTTCCTTCATGACGGTTTCCGTCACCGGCCGGCACTTGACGTCGGCGACGGTGCGGTAGTGCGTTTCATGCACCGGGTTGTAGCGCACCATCGGCTTCTGGACGACGGTTTCGTCGACCACCGTGCGGTACACGGTGTAGTTTTCGACGCGGTGGTGCGTTTCGTAGACCGGCTTCGCGGTGGTGTACGTCTTCGACTCCAAGCGGGTGGTGTAGATCGGCTTGCGGTAGGTGTAGCTGCAGTCGCGGACGTGCGTCTGATACTGCGGCTTGTACCGGCAGGCGGTCTTCGTCACGTAGTGGGTGTCGTACACCGGCCGTTGTACGGTGTACTGCACCTGACGGACGTGCTGTTCGTACACCGGCCGGCTGCGAACCTTCGTCTGCGTGGTGTAGTGCGTTTCGTACACGGGGTGGGAAACCGTGTACGGCTGGGTGGTGTAGTGGGTTTCGTAGACGGGGCGGGAAACCGTGTACTGCTCGGTGCGGTAGTTGGTTTGGTAGGAAGGCCGTTGGACGATCCGCGGCCGTTGTTCGTAGTGCGTATCGACGATCGTCTTCATACAGACGCGCGTCTCCGGTTCGTACACCGTTTCGACGCATTCCTTGTAGTGCGTTTCGCACACTTCTTGGCAGGCGGTGAAGCAGCACTGGTCGGGGCAGCAGGCCGCCTTTTTGAAGACCGTGAACTTCGCGCCGCCGCAATGACACGCTTCGACCGCGCCCGTGGTCCACAGACCAGCAAAGCACACGGCGGGCATCAGCCACCGTTTGAACATGTTGCACTCCACCAATGAGGACCTACTTCGACCGCTTGTCGTTTGGAACGGCGAGGCCGGTGCGCTGATCGGGAAGGCAGACGCGGCGCCGTTGCGACTACTTTGACGCAAACAGGCCGTGACGGCAAACCGGGAAGGCGGCGGGAATTAAAGAAAGAGTGAAGTCGAGGTCGAACGGGAAGGAGGAGTGGTTTGAAGAGGCTGCGCCGCACGGTGGGATCGGCGCGGCGGCGCCGGTTGAAGCGGTGGAGCAGTGTTGCGGCGGTTACGAAGGTTCGGCGGCGGGCGTTTCCCGGCCGGGGGCGGCCGAAGAGGTGGAGTCGGCGTCGCCGACCGCGTCCGCCGCCGACGCGGCGGCGTCGTCGAGCAGAAAGCTCGGGGTCGCATCGGGGGCGGGTCCGGCGGTTTCTTGAAGCCGGGCCGCCAACGCCTCGTCCTGCCGGCCGGCGCGGTACAGGAAAAAGGTCGCCACGCCCATCGCCGCCATCAGCCCCAAGCCGAGGTAGACCGCGTCGGAGCCGACCCCCTTCTGAATCGGCGTCCATTCGAGTTTCGCTCCGACCAGCACCGGCGCGCCGCGGTCGTTGCCCCCTTGGTCGCCGTAGCGTTCGATCTTCAGAAAGAAGCCGTTGAAGCGGACGTACTCGGCCAGCTTCACACCCGGAGCAAGCCCCGCCGGAAGTTCCGTGAAGAGGAGTTTGGTGGGGTTGTCGGACTGGTCCTGGGTGAAGATCCACGCTTCGTAGAAGGCAGGGACGGAGTAGGGGTTTTTCAGTTGCTGACCATCGTAAAGCGTAAGTTGTCGCAACACCCCTTCCACGTGGATCGGCTTGCCGCGGTGGGCGTCCGGGTCGTTCCAGAGGTTGGCGAAAAGAACGTCGCGCCGGGCGGCGCTCCGCAGTTTCTCCGGCGGCAGGGTCGACGCCACGCACAGCATCTGAAAGATCGCCGCCGCATCGTCGGCCGACTGCGCCGTTCGGTCTCGGACGCCTTCCAGCAGTTCGCGGTTCACCTGCGTGCATTCGTCGATCTGCTGCAAGTTCAGCGGATTGACTACGCCGAGCGGGGCCGGGTCGAGGGGGCGCGGGTCGTTGAGCGCGACGAGCGGTTCCGGGGGGCGGCCCGCCGGCGGCGCATCGACGGCGTTCCCGAGGGCTGCGGCCGGAGTGGCCGGCGCGTCCGAAGCGACCGGCGCGTCGGCGGCGATCGGCGTCAGCGGCTGTTCCCGAAGTTCGGCGAGCGCGGTCCGCCGGGCGGCCTGGTCCGGCAGGATTTCGGGCGGCGGCCCCGCGTCGTCGATCCGCGTTTCGACCTTGGGAGCAGCGTACAGCCACGCGACCGACCGCGGATCGCGGACCCGGTCCATGTAGCCGACGATCACGCACAGCAGGGCGACCATGAATAAAAGGTGCAGCAGCTCGCGACGGGAGAACAACGGCGGGAAATCGGCGCGACTCTTGCGAGGCATAGGGCACCCGTGGTAGACGAGAAGGGACGCGGACCGACCAGCGACCGCCCAACCGAAAGCGGAACACGAACGGAAACGGGCCACGTCGGCGGTGGTTCGCGGTGGTCCGGCGGACGGCCCGACCGCCGGTTGCTTGACTGGTCGACGCCCCTTTCTATTCTACCGGGGTTCTTTTACATCTTCAACGACGACGCGGCTTGGCCCGACCGATGCGACGGAAACGGCGATTCCCCGGCCGACGAGCGGGGCGTTCCGACCTATGGTCCGCGCCGGCGACGCGAGATGACGTTCAACCTGTTGGACAACCCTCACTGGAGAGTCGGATGAGTCTTCGAACCGCCGCAGGGCGACTCTGGAACCGTCTAGGACGGTTGATCGCCCCGGTCCTGCTCGCGGCCGCCACGCTGACGGCCGTCTTCAACGCGCCAGCGCTGGCGCAGGACGAGAAGACCGAAGCGAAGGCCGCCCCGGCGGCGGCCGCCGACGCTGGCGAAGCCGACGCCCCCAAATCGACCAACTTTCTTTACTACTGCTACGAAGCCTCGCCGGCCTTCTTCATCATCATGTCGGCCTTGTCGGTCTACCTTGGTACGATTGTCTACGGGCAGTTCGTCACCCTCCGCCTGCCCCGGCTCGTGCCGCCGCAACTTGTCGGCACCCTCGACGTCATGCTCAACGAAAAGAAGTTCAAGGAGGGGTACGAAGTACTGCGCGGCGACAAGTCGGTCTTCGGCCGCGCGCTGACCTCCGGCGTCGAAAAACTGTCGCACGGCTTCGAGCGCGCCTTGGAGGCGATGTTGGGCGTCGCCGACGAAGAAAAAATGAAGTTGGAGCAGTCGGTCAGCATGATCGGCCTCATCGCCCAAGTCGCCCCCATGCTCGGCCTCTTGGGCACCGTCCTCGGCATGATCATGTCGTTCCAGGAAATCGCGAAGGGCGGCCAGCCGAAGCCCGCCGAACTCGCCAACAACATCGGCCTCGCCCTCGTCAGCACGCTCGAAGGTCTCGTCGTCGCCATCCCTGCCCTCTATTTCTACGCTCTCTTTCGCAACCGCATCGCTCGGCTGGCCCTGGAAACCGAGTCGGTCTGCGAGACGTTCCTCTTCCGCTTCGGACAGGCTCTCAAGAAGTAACCAAGGCCAAGGACGAGGGCGCCGCCATGGTGAAACGACGAGCGCAGGCTCCGGGGATGACCAACCCCGACCTGACCGCGATGATGGACTTGGTGTTCAACATCATCGCGTTCTTCGTGATGATCAACACTTTTCAGAACGACGAAGCGGCCCAGCGGGTGAAGCTGCCGACCTCGCAGTTGGCCGCCATCCTCGACGAGGACCGCATCCCCGACTCCCTTAGCATCTCCGTCGACGGCGCCAACAAAGTGCTCTCGTGGGGGCTGGAGATGGACGTTCGCACCGCGGCGGGCGCCGAACAGTTCACCAAATTCATCCGCAACGAAGCCGGCCTTCAGAAGGAACGGCAGGGGCCGAACTGGCAGAAGGACGGCCTGTCGACCACCGTCATTCTCCGCGTCGACGGCAACGCCGAATATGAGATTTTTCGCAAGATCATGGATTTGGCCCGCGCCGCCGGCTTCCGCAAGTTTCAAATGAAGGCGCAAGGCCCCGACGACAAGCCGGCCGCCGGCGAGGGTTGAACCCCGAAGGTTGAAGGCCGAAGCTCGAGAAACGTCCCTGCCTCGCTACGATTGAGGCCGGGCAGAGGGAGGAAGCATCATGCCGCGCAGGCCGGAGCAAGGCGCCGAAATCATCGAACTGAACCTGACGTCTATGCTCGACGTCGTGTTCAACATCCTTGCCTTTTTCGTCATGACCTTCAGTCCGCCCAAGCCCGAAGCGAACTTCGACGTCAACCTCCCCCCGCCCAAGAAGGAAGAGGCCGTCGCCAGCGCCCAAGAGCTTCCCACCGAGATCGAGCCGGAGGCGTTCAACGATGTGACGATCTACCTGACGGCCACGCCCGACGGCAAGGTCGCCACCGTGTCGATCGAAGGCGTCGTCGTGCAGAACGGCCTTCGCGGACTTTCGCGCGAGTTGGAGCGGTTGGTCGGCGCGAAGAACGTGTCGGCCAAATCGGCCGAAGAAAAAGTCTCGGTGGCGAACATCGTCGCCTCGAAGAACTTGAAGTATCAGAACCTCGTCGGCGCCGTCGACGCCCTTTACCGCCTCAGCATCAAGCGGATCAACTTCACCGAAAAGTGACCTCCGCCCGCCGCCGTCATGCGTCCACCTCGTTTTGGCGAATCCAATTCGTCCGCGCGTGATTCCAAATCGCGGCGGGCGTCGCGTTCGGCCGACCGTAGACCAGCGGCAGGTATCGCCCGTCCTTGACCGCCCCCGGCGGCGCCCACGCCGTCGCCATTTCTTCGCGGAACGTCACGCGGTTTTCGCCCGGTCCGTGGATCGAGTCGCCGTGGGGCCGCCACCACGTCGCCGCATTGCAACCCAGGAACACGCCGAAAATCGCCAACCCCGATTGATAGCCGACATGCCCGACGGCCTTCCGCATCGTGGCGAACGTCAGCGGCAGCGGGTCTTTGCCGACGCGGTCGACGAACTCGCCCAAGTGCGGCCGGACCACGTCGAGGTAGTCACGGTCGTGCTCAGCGCCCGTCACGACGACGCGGCAGCCGTCGGCCCGCGCGAATTCGGCGAGCCTACCCCAATCCGCCGGCGTCCAAAGCGGCCCCCGGTTCTGCCCGGCGTTCTCGTTCGCCGCCTTCGGGCCGAGGTAAAACTGCACGAACCGACCCCACTCGGCCGCCCGACGCTCGGCTTCGGCCAATTCGTCGTCGCGGAAGCGGAACCGGTCGGCGATCCGCCAGTCGATCGGCAGTTCCGGCAACCACTCGGCCAGCGGCTTCCCTTCTTCCAGATGGCCGTTCGGGACCAGCAGCCAATCGTAGTCGACGTGCCAATCGGTGCCCGTGTCGTCGTAACGCCAGCCGCCCCAGGGGTGGGCCCCCTTGTTGACGACCCACGGCGATTCCTGGACCGCCGCGACGAAATCGAACCGCTCGATGAACGGGAACGACCGCCTCGCCGCCCCCGCGTCGTGGACGCCGACGTGGCATT
>JBOFFD010000022.1:0-2857 GCA_051648425.1 Planctomycetia bacterium | reverse complement strand
GGACTTCTCCGGGGCGGATCGAACAGTGAGGTCTCATGGAGTAGTAGCCGCCGGGGAAGTCGCACCGCCCGGTCCTTCGCCGACGGGGCTCGCCCGCGCGGACCGTGTCGGAAAAGAACCTGGTCCGCCGCCGTCTTAGAGAACGGCGGCGCTTGAAAAGTCGTTGAGACGCGAGAGCCGCGCGCCATCCTTGGCGCGGCGGTCTCAAACATCGGGCGAGCCTACCGGCGGCCGACGCCGTCCTGGGTCGGGGAGCCGATACTCTGCTTGAAAATCAAGCCCGCGGCCGTCGCCGACCTTCGGTCGAACGTTTTCCGCGGGCGGCGTCGAACGCCGGCCATGGAGCGCGAAGAAAAGAAAACGGGGCGTCCCTGCCCCAACCTTCGATCAAGCGAAGGGCGCGTCATGCGTGTTCGGCGGACGTCCGGGCAAGCCCGAACGGCCCCATGGCCGGAGTGTTTTCAACGAGATGCAACGCTTTGCATCGACGCTGTCTGTTTCTCGCCGAACGGCCGACGATTAGGGGGCGAGTAGTCCGGCATCACGCCGAGCCGCCTTCGTCGTCGGGTCGTCTGGAACGATCGACGGCCTCCGCTCTTTTTGCCGAGCGGCCGTCGCGGATTCGTGGGTGCGAATGGTTAGAAGGAAAAATGGTTTGTTATCGGAGCCGGACCCCGTCGAACCGGGGGCGGCGGGAGAAGCCGCGGACTTCGCTGCGGACGGCGGCGACGCTGCGGAGCGTCGGGGGTCGTACGTTGGTCGAAGCCGTGCCGCTGTGCATTCGGTCGTCTCGCAAGCCTTTGGTCCGATCCTTCACATTGCGGCCGCCGTGGATTCCGCCGCCTGTTTCCAAGCGTCGACCCCGCCGTCCGCGAGTGAAGTCCGACGCTCTGGAGCTCTCGGTGGAGAGCACTCGTTGCGTCGACGGAAGAGAATCTAGCAGAAGCGTCCGCACCCTTCAAATCCGATTTTCCGGACTTTGCCGAAGAAGCGGGTCGCAGGGCGATATGTAGGGGTCTCCCGCCAGAAAGGGTGCTACATCCGGCGTCTGCGACCGTCGGTCAAAACAAAAATTCTTGGCGGGGCGGCAACAGCGTGCGTCGATGTTCGATCGATACCGCGATTACGAACTCTTCTAAGTGGCCCTCGGCGAATGACTTGAGGACGAATCGAAAATTCCGCTTGCGTTTCCCGGTGCAGTTGGTCCAATCCGTCGATTGGAGTTCGTCGAAAAAAGGTTCGTCCAAGTATGCCGCACGGCCTTACGAGCCTGGCGTACACGCCGACTACCCTACACGTGGATGGTGCGGTCGTGGGGCGCCGGGAGCCGTCGGAACGTGGAACGATTCACCCGACTGTACGTCGAACTCGACGAAACGAATCGCACGTCGGGCAAGGCCGCCGCCTTGGAGCGGTACTTCCGCGAGACGCCCCCCGCGTCGGCGGCGTGGGCCTTGGTCTTCCTGACCGGCGGCAAGGCGTCGCGCGTGGTCTCGACCAAGTCCCTGCGGGCGTGGGCGGCCGAAGAGGCGTGCCTCTCCCCGTGGCTTGTCGACGAGTGCTACCACGCCGTCGGCGACCTCGCCGAGACGCTGGCGCTGCTGCTGTCGTCGACCGCGCGTCCCACCGATCCCGAGGCGCTGCCGACGTTGGATCGGCTGGTGGAAGATCGGCTGCTGCCGCTCAAAAACCTGCCCGAAGACGAGCGGCGCGGGGCGGTGGTCGGGTTGTGGCGGCGAATGAACGACCCGCAGCGGTTGGTGTGGAACAAACTACTGACGGGGTCGTTCCGCGTGGGCGTGGCGCGGACGTTGGTCGTGCGGGCGCTGGCGGCGGCGGCCGACGTCCCCCCCGCGGTCATGGCCCATCGGCTCATGGGCCGCTGGAATCCCACCCCGGAAGACTTTTCGAGGCTGCTGTCGGGCGACGGCGCGGCGGTCGACCCCGGCCGACCGTATCCTTTCTTTCTAGCGCATCCACTCGATGGTTCCGCCGCCGCGCTGGGAGTGCCACGGGACTGGCAGGCCGAGTACAAATGGGACGGCGTTCGCGCCCAGGTGATCCGCCGCGACGGTCAGACCATGATCTGGTCGCGGGGCGAGGAACTGGTCACCGAAACATTCCCGGAGGTCGCCGCCGTCGCCGCGGGTCTGCCCGACGGCACGGTGCTCGACGGTGAAATCCTGGCGTGGCGCGGCGACTCCCCGATGCCCTTCGCCGTGCTGCAACGCCGGCTCGGCCGGAAAAAAGTGAGTGCCGCCGTCCGCCGTGACGCCCCGGTGACACTGATGGCGTACGATCTCTTGGAACTCGACGGCGTCGACCGCCGCGACGAGCCGCTGTCAGAGCGGCGACAGCGGCTGCAGGACCTGTTGCAGGCGCGGCTCGACGCACCGGCGGTGCGATTGTCGCCGCTGCTGCCGTTCGACGACTGGCCGCAGCTTGAAGAACACTGGCGGCAGGCCCGCGCCGAGCGCGTCGAGGGGTTGATGCTGAAACGGAAGGCCGGCCCGTACCGCGTCGGCCGGGTGCGCGGCGACTGGTGGAAATGGAAGTCCGAACCGTACACCGTCGACGCCGTGATGGTGTACGCCCAAGCCGGCCACGGCCGCCGCGCCACGCTGTTCACCGACTACACCTTCGCCGTCTGGAGCGACGGCGAACTCGTGCCGGTCGCCAAGGCGTATTCCGGTTTGACGAACGCGGAAATCCTGGAGGTCGACGCCTTCGTCCGTCGCAACACCACCGAAAAGTTCGGTCCGGTGCGGGTCGTCAAACCGGAGTTGGTCTTTGAACTGGCCTTCGAGGGAATTCAGCCGTCGACGCGGCACAAGGCGGGGTTGGCGCTGCGTTTTCC
>JBOFFD010000021.1:0-5166 GCA_051648425.1 Planctomycetia bacterium | reverse complement strand
GAGCAAGGGATTCCGAGGACCGCACGATGGATGAGGGGTGACCGACGGACGACGATGCACTCGGAACAGGAATCCCTTGCTCGCGCGGCGGGCTATGATTCGGCAAGCCACTTCGCCGACGTCCGGCGATTCGCTAATCATTGGTCGGCCGTGAAGTCCGCCGTGGGTGGGCGGCGTTCGTTCGGCGCGGAACTCCCCACGGAAGCCGGTCATGGCCACTCTGACGGTCGAAAACTACGTCAAGACGATTTATCAGCTCACCAGCGACGCCGCCGAGCGGCCGGCGTCGACCGGGGATTTGGCGCGGCGGTTGGGGGTTTCGCCGGGCAGCGTCACCAGTATGTTGCGCACGCTGGCGGATTCCGGGCTGGCCGAGTACCAGGCGTATGAGGGGGTCCGCCTCAGCGACGTCGGCAAGAAGCTGGCGCTGCGGGTACTGCGGCGGCATCGGCTCGTCGAGCTGTTTTTGGAGAAGACCCTCGGTCTGAGTTGGGACGAAGTCCACGAAGAGGCCGAGCATCTCGAACATGCGGTCTCCGATCGGCTCATCGACCGCATCGACGCCTTTCTGCGGTTCCCCGACCGCGACCCCCACGGCGACCCGATCCCCCGGTCCGACGGCACCGTGCAGCCGATCGCCGCCGAGCCGTTGTCGGAGGTTCCCGCGAAGTCGACCTTCGTTGTCGAGCGGGTGGTCGACCAATCGCCGGACTTCCTGCGCTACCTCACCCGCGGCGGCCTCATGCTCGGCTGCCGGGCCGTGGTCGTCGAGAATCACCCCTCGGCGGGCGCGGTGGTCGTGCGGACCGACGGTTCGCCGCAAACCACGCTGGGAAGCGAGCAGGCGATGAAGATCTTGGTGCGTCGCGACGCCGACGAAGTTCCGTCTTCCTAGTCCACCCCAACTCCGCTGAATGACGAGTTTGCGCCGATCTTTCCGGCCGTGCGGGTTCTCCCTTTCTACTTCCACCGCCCCGCCTATCGGAACGAGCAAAGTTTCCCAGTCTCGCGGATCGATGAAGAAGACGTACCCATTGACGACCGTAGACCGTCGGTGCGCCACGGATGGCGTGCTAGAAGTCGAAATTGCGGACGTCGAGCGAAGGATCGGCCGCGCCGAAGGGCGGGGGGCGGTTCGTCGCGCTGCAAGGATGCTCTTCAACTGAACGAGGGAGAATCTGGAATGAACAGCCTTCGCCGGGCGGCATGGTGGACGCCGCTGGCCTGCGTCGCGGTCGCGACGGTCGCATCGGCCGTGCAGGCCGGGGACGGCCATCAGCCGCACCAGAGCCGAACGTACATGGGCGGCCCGAACAGCGGCCCGTACCAGCAGGCTCCGAAGTACCGCAACCCCTGGGCCGGCCGGGTCTTCGGCTTTCCCTTCGTCTGCACGCCCGAAGACCGTTACGAACGGTTCCTGAAGGATCACCAGATCATTCAGGCCCGTTACCTCGCCAGCATGAACCGGCTCGATTGGAAGGCGCAGCAGGGCCAAGACGCCGGCAACACGACGGCCGGCCTGGTCGCGCAGTGCAACTGCAACCCGAACGCGGAAGTCGCGCGGCCGATGTCGCTCGGCGAGATGTTCGGTAAGAACTGCGGAGCGCCCGGCTGCGGCCTGCTGAACGGCGGTTGCACGTCGTGCGGTGGTTCCGCCGGTTGCGCGTCGTGCGGCGACGGCGGCTGCGCCGACGGTTCGTGCGGCTCTTCAAAGGGCTGCTCGAGCTGCAACGCGTCCCGGTCCGGTTGGAGCCACAAGGCCGCCGGCGGTTGCGGTTCGTGCGCTTCCGGCGGTTGCGCCGACGGTTCGTGCGACGGTCACAGCTTCGCCGGCCTCTGGGGCTGGAAGCACAAGAACGGCAACCCGGGCCACGGCAAGTTCGGGGGCAGCGCCGCCCCGCCGGTGTACAACCCGTACCAGCCGTACCCGCAGATGAACCGCGAAGACGCGGTCCGGTACCTGGAAGGGACGCAGTACTACCCGCCGTACCAGACGATCCGCAGCCCCCGCGACTTCTACATGTTCGACGTCAAGTACGGCATCGGCCAGTAAGGCCGACCGACTAAGACGCGACGGCGAGCCTAGCGCCGTCGCCCAAGGGGCCGACTTCCCTCCCGGCCCTTCGGGCGACGGCGCTTTTCTTCGTTCTTAGAAGCCGTCGGGCGTTTCGATCGAGAACGGCGCCAGGTCGGCGTGGAAGTTCTCGAACTTCGTCATTTCCTTGCGGAAAGTAAGTTTCACGTCGCCCACCGGACCGTTGCGCTGCTTCGCGATGATGATCTCGGCGGTGTTCGGGTTGTTGGTCGGGTCGAAGGCGTCGTCGCGGTGTAAGAGCGCCACGACGTCGGCGTCCTGTTCGATCGAGCCTGATTCCCGCAGGTCCGACATCCGCGGCCGATGCCCTTCGCGGCTTTCCACGCCGCGGTTGAGCTGGCTTAAAGCGATGAGCGGCACGCGCAGGTCGCGTGCGAGGTTTTTAAGACGCCGGGAAATCGTGCCGATCTGCTCGGTGCGGTTCACCGTCTTGTCATCGGGTTCGATCAGTTGCAGGTAGTCGACGACGATAAGCCGTAGGCCGGGCCGCAGCTTCAAGCGGCGGGCGGTCGCCGAGATGCGCAGCATGTTCTGCCCGGGGGCGTCGTCGACGTAAAGCGGTGAATTGGAAAGCTCGTCGCTGGCGGCGATGAGCTTCTCCATGTCGCCTTGGCCGAGCCGCCCTTTGCGCAGTTGATGGCTGTTGACCCCCGCCCGCGCGCACAGCATGCGCTCGCCGATTTCCAGTTCGGACATTTCCAGGCTGACGAACAGCGTGGGCATCTGGGCGTCGACGGCGGCGGCGTCGACGAAGTTCAGCGCCAGCGCCGTCTTACCCATCGACGGCCGGGCCGCCAGGATGATGAGTTCGGAGTTTTGCCAGCCGTTGGTCATTTCGTCAAGGTCGCGGAAGCCGCTGGGCACGCCCGACAGCGACGGTCCGTCGTGCTTGGCCCGTTCGGCGATGCGATTGAAGACGCGCCCCAGCACCGACTTAATGTCGGCGGCGTCGTTGCGGATGCGTTTTTCGAGGATGCTGAAGATGCGCTTCTCGGCGCCGGCGAGCAGTTCGTCGGCGGTCGAACCGGCGTCGTAACAGTCGCGCAGGATGTCGGTGCTGGTGCGGATCAGACTGCGCAGCACCGCCTTTTCATAGACGATGTCGGCGTGCCGCATCACGTTGGCCGACGTCAGCGTGTCTTCGACGAGTTGCGCCAGCGCCGCTTCGCCGCCGACCTCTTCCAACGCTCCCTTCTTCGCCAGCGCTTCGCTCAGCGTGATGAGGTCGATCGCCTTGCCTTCGTCGGTCATGGCGATCATCGTCTCGAAGATCGACATGTGCTGCGGACTGTAGAAGTGGGTCGGCTCAAGGATCTTAACGACTTCATTGATACAGAACGAATCGCGCAGAATGCTGCCGATGACCGACCGCTCGGCCTCGAGGTGCTGCGGCGGCACTTCCTCGGTCAGCAGCGAGCGGGTCGATTTTTCCGGTTTACGCCGGCGGTCGTCGCCCCGGCCGCTTTTCGCGCCGTCGGTTCTACTGGCCATACCCTGCGTTCCATCCTGTCGGCCGGCGGTGCGGCAATCCCGCGACGTTCCAACCGTCCGGCTTTTTCTCAGAATCGCCGTCTGTGGGAAGGCTATTTTCCAAACGACGCCGCCAACAGTTTCAACACCGCCGGCTCGACGCGGAACGGTGTCCATTCGTCTAAGACGACCCGCCCGGAAGCCGGCGTCTTCCGCAGCACGATCCAGCGGTCGCCCGCCTTCGTCGTCCACCACGCGCCGCCGTCGACCCGCACGACGCGGGGCGCCGGCGTTTCGAGCAGCAACGCCGCGGCGGCGGGAACTTCCTGGTTCTCGGGCGATTCGACCAGCGATCCATCGGGTTGCAGCAATCGTGGCGGCGTCCGGCTTTCCCCGACCAACAGCCAGCCGGCAAGCCCGGCGGCGCCCGGTTCCGCCGTCAACGTCCAGGTTTGACGAACCCCGACGCCCGCGTCGCAACGCAGACCGCCGGGGCGATGCTCGAAGGCGACCTTCGCGCCGCCGATGTCGCGCCAGTGGTAGCGGAACGTCGGGGCGCCGGCCGTGTCGACGCGCACGCCGAGGAACTTCAGGCGGTACTCGTCTTGCGGCAGCGGCGGCGTTCCTTCGGGGACGGCACCGAACAGAGCCGGTTGGCCGTTCTCGCGGGCGACGTCGGGCGGGGCGGCGTCGGAAGCCGTAAAGCTCCAGGGGAAGACGCCGGGGCCGTCCCAGAAGCGGTTGCCCATCAGCTTGACCTGGCCGCCGCCGCGGTTGTTCCAACTCGGACCGACGTCGATGAAGCCGCCAGACCAGGCGTAGACGAGACGGCATTGGCGGGCGTCGAACGCGGTCGAGACTTGATCCGGGTGACCGACGGCGAACGACCACGGGCCGACGTCGGGCAGGAAGGAACGGAGGATCACCGAACGTTCGGCGACCTGCAGCACCGTCTTTTCCGGCGGCTCGTTCTCCGTCGGCAACGGCATATTGCCGCCGAGCGAGAAGTAAGACCACAAGGCGTCAATCTGCTCGAAGGCGTCGCCGTCGTGAATGGAGAGCACGGCCGACTTGTTGTTGGTGAAGTTCGCCGGCATCTTCGTCGCCGGGTCGAGCCGTTGCGGATTGAGCATCCACCGCTTGAACCAGTCGTATTGCAACCGATCCTGCGTGTAGGCCACGTCGGGGCCGCGGACGCCGCCCGTCTCGCGTTGCACGCCGGCGATCTCATGGCATTTCAAACAGCCGAACGCCCGCCGGCTGACCAGGAATCGACCGTTCTGCATGGCGGTGGTCGAGAAAGGCATGGCGTGAACGGCGTCGGTCGGTTCGGCGCCGTCGGCTTTCGGCAAGGCGTCGACGAGGCTGCCGACGTTCGGGGCGCCGAACTGCGGCATGCGCATCGACATCCACGGCCGACCTTGGCCGGCGTGCAGCAGCACTTTCTCCAGCCAGTTCCGCCGCAGTTTCACGCCGACCTGCGTCAACACCGGCGGCAGCGTCAGTTCGGTTTCCGCCTTGCCCGACGATTTCTTCATCAGGTCGGCGGCGAAGATGCTAAGACCGCCGGTCTGATTTCGCGCGTGGCATTGCAGGCAGTT
>JBOFFD010000020.1:0-2173 GCA_051648425.1 Planctomycetia bacterium | reverse complement strand
ATTTCCAACCGCAGGCCGGCCGCCTCGGCGCGATCGACCACCCCCGACACCACCGCTTTCGCTTCATTCCAGTCGGTCGCGCGCGACCGCGGCGGCGGCTGCACCGCCAGCCGGCGGACGCCGTCCTCCCCACCCCCCGCCGTGCCGCGCGACCGCGGCCCGAACGGCCCGCCCGCCGCCGGCGGCGCCGCGTAGATCGGTCCCGGCCATCGGCGGCCGGCCGCCTCCAGCGTCGTCCGCACCAAGAGGGCGGCGCCGGCGTCCTTCTCGACCGCTTCTTCGCTCGTCGGCCAGTACAGCAACCGGTCGGTGGGCACGCCCAGCGAACGAAGGTGACGCAGACCGGCGGCGTCGCAGACCGCCGTCACGTCGGCGGCGGCAGCCAATCGGCCTAAATCAAATTGGTCTTGGAATAGGTGGAAGAAGTCCTTGGCGTCGCGGCGGTGGCGGAAGGCGTGGTCGAACATGGTCCGGGCGGCGGTCGGCGCCGCGAAGCAGGCGTCGACCCCCGCGTCGCGCAGCGCCAACAGCTCATCAAGCCGGCGGCCGCATTTGGCCAGGCTCGGCCGAGCCGGCGCCACCACCAGCAGCTTCAGCGGAACCGCCGGCGCCGCCACCGACGCCGGCGGCGGCCCGTCCAGCACGTTGGCGATTTCCTGTCGCACCAGCGTCAACGCCTTTTGATTCCGCAGCGCGGTCGTGTTCGCCGCCACCCGTTTCTCGCCGTGCTTGCGACGAAGGGTTTCCACCCCCTGCTGCGACAGTTCCCGCTTGCGGTCGTTGCCGTAGCTTTTCGACTTGGCGTGGAAGACGTAGGCGTGGTCGGCGACCGCCAACTGAAAGCCGGCGTCGACCGCGCGGATGCAGTAGTCGTGCTCTTCGCCGTAGCCGTCGGGGAAACCTTCTTCGTCAAGCAGGCCGACGCGGTCGAGGACCGCGCGCTTGACGGCGAAGCAGAAGCCGTTCACCACCCCCACCCGCGGAAACAGCCGCGGCGAGGTCGCCGCCACCGCGTCGGCGACGGTTTCGGGCGTCCAGCCGGCCGGCAGCGGATTGAGCGACAGGGCGCCATCGGGGTCGTACACCCACGGGGCCGACTGCCAGTACGCCGCGTTCGACGTCGGGCTGACGACGCCGACCGCCGGTTCGCTTTCGCCGCATTCCATGAGCCGGTCGGCCCACTCGGCCGACACGATGGTGTCGCTGTTCAGCAGCACCACGTAGTCGCCCGTCGCCGCCTTCAAGCCCTCGTTGGCCGACCGGGTGTATCCCTGCCGTCGGTCGAACCGCCGCAAGGTACACCCCTCGTACGCCGCGGCGAACTCGGCGAGGAAGTCGCGGCAGTCCGGTTCGCTGGCGTCGTCGACCAACACGATCCGCTGGTTGGCGGCGCGGTGCTTGACGACGCTGGCCAGGCACGCCTTCACATCGTCGAGCGCGTTGTGGACGCAGACCACCACGTCGACCGTCAGCCGGCGCAGCCGATGCCGTTCGGCGAACGGCATCCGCGCGGACCGTCGCAGCAGCGGCGGGCACAGCGGATCGGGGGCGACCATCGCCAGCGCCTGGTCTTTCAGGTTCGGTCGAATCTCGGCGCGCAGCCGTTGGAACAGTCCCCGCAGCCGACCCTCGGCCTTGCCGGCGTTCCACCAGCGCCGCAACTGATAATTCGGCCGCCACGCCCGCCAACCGACGGCGCCCGCGTCCATCCGTAGCGCGATGCGGGCCTCGTACTCCAGGTCGCGCAGAAACTTCAGCAGCGTCCGCCGGTCGAGCTTGTCGCGCTGCATTAGGCGGCCGGTGGATTTGGGCGTCGACGGCGTCGGCCGGGGCGGCTTGCGGAACAGCGTGCGGCGGACGTCGTCGATCCGTTCAACGAGGTTGCGGCGCGGCTTGGCCGCCGCGGGAACGACGGCAGGCCGGGGTGCCGGCTTCGCCGCGGCGTTGTCGGGCGTCTCGCAGACGCCGGCCGATCGGTTCGGTGACGGCTTGCCGGAGCGGAGGTTCGTCAGGACGTGGTCGGCCAAGAGACCTTGGTAGGGCGCTTCGCCGCGAAGTTCGGTGGGAATGAGGCGGACGAGTTCGTCGAGCGCGGCGGCCGCGCCTCCCGGCCGGTCTTCGACGGCCGGCCGGCCGGCCAGCGCCGCCGTCACGGCAGTCCAGTGCTCGTCGA
>JBOFFD010000019.1:0-2180 GCA_051648425.1 Planctomycetia bacterium | reverse complement strand
CTGGCAGTGGTCGTTGTAACGTTGGGCGGTCCAGCGGACCCACGACGACTGCGGGAAGGAATCGGCGGCGGTCAGCCGCCCCGACGTGGAGGAGCGGGTCGCCGCAATCTGGTCGACGACCCGGCCGAGGTCGTCCATCTTCGTGATCTGCACCGGATTGACGAGCGTGTAGACCTCGCTGCCGGCGGCGCCGGTCGCAAAGCCACCGCCGCGCCAGACTTCGTGGGAGGAATCCTTGTACACGGTCCATTCGGCGGTGCGGACGGTGATCGCCGTTCCCGCGAGGTCGACCTCGTGGGCGGGGCCGAGCGTCTGCGTGATGCGGCCTTCGTCGTCGGACTCGGAGTCGGTGACGAGGTGCCGGCCGAAACCGAACACGGTGGCCCAGCCCGACGGCGCGCCGCTTACGAGCGACGTGTCGACGTCGTCGATCCGCCGCGTCGTCGCGCCGGTGACGACGTTGTACTTGAAGGCGGTGATGACGCCCCGTTCGTCCATCGTCCAGGTGATGTTGCCGAAGAGGTCGTACACTTCGTGGCGAGCGCCGGAAAGGCCCGAACCGTTTTCGTCTTCCAAGACCGTCGGTAGAAACGTCGTTTGTTCGAGGACGCGCAGCGTGCCGGGGAAGTACGTGTAGGTGTACAGCGTTTCGATCGGACCGGTGCCGTCGTCGTTGCGGTACTCGACCCGCCGCGACACTGGTTCGACCCGGCGGTTTTGCGACCCGGTCGACTGCGACGAATACTCGTACTCGCGCAGCATCGACGGGAGGCCGCCGGTCCCCTTCCGAACGAGGTCGGTTTTGAGGCGGCCGGTGCGCGTGCCGACGATTGGTTCGTAGTATTCGTACTCGCGGATGAGTCCCGCATCGGCGCGGAGGTCGACGGCGAGATCTTCCGCTGCGTCGTCGTAGCCGATCACGGCGGAGGGCAAGGTACGGCGGACCAAGCGTCCGTAGGCGTCGTCGCGATCGTAGAAGCTGATCCAGCGGGCGATCCCCGCCTGCAACTCTTTCAAAACGACTTGGCCCGCGAAGTTGGTATAGACGATGATCTGGGCACCGTCAGCCCGGCTCTCGACCGTTTTCGTCTTCCAGTTCTTGAATTCTTCCGGGTGGGCGCTGGTCGTGTAGGCGTACTCGGTAACGCCGTACTGCGAACGGCCGCAGGTGGCGCCCTGCGCCCTTTCCTTCACGACGCGGCGCGAGGAATCGTACTCGAAATAGAAGTCGGCGACGGCGGAAACCTGCGCGTCGGTCGCGATGAACGGATCGGCGACGGCGTCGGCCAGCCGGCTGAAGGCGTCGGGGCCGAGGGCGTACTTCAAGCCGTGTTCATAGCCGCCGGCCTGCCCGGATTTCCAGTAGCGGTAGTAGCTGGTCTCCAGAACGGTCCAGGCCGAGCCGCTCCACTCCTCGACGACGACGGTCTTCAAGTCGCCGGGGTTGCCGTGATCGGCACCCGCGCCGTAGTAGTCGTGGAGAACCCGGCGGAGGTCGGTCCAGGATCCGCCGTCGACCTGCCGGCGCCAGGTCAGCGAAGCCATCCGTCCCGCATCCGCCCCCGAGGCGTGATAGTCGTAGACGAACTGCTCGACCGTGACGACGGCGTCGGGCGAAGTGTAGGTCCGTTCGAGCACCGCCGGCTTGTCGGCGGCGTAGGACGTCACCACCGTGGCGAAATCGTCCGGCTCCTCCCAGCGTGCGATGGTCCCGACGGGGTGAACGGTCTGGTCGAAGTCGTGGAAGAAAAGAAGACTGCCGTCAGGGAGAATCATCCGAAACTTCTGCTCACCCGTATCATGCGAAAGAACGGCGTTGCCGAAGCGGGGGACGTAGTTCCCGCTCATTTCCAACCGTTCGAACCAGTAGGCGGCGTTGGCGTCGAGTACGACGACGAGCAGATCGGAGTCGGGGGCGTTCGGCCGCGCGACGTAGGGCTGGGTCGATGCGTTCCAACCGTAACCGAAGCCGAGGTCGACGACCGTGTTCATGGCGTTGGCGAACGACCGCCGGTGCGTCAACGGACGACCGAGGCCCGGAGCGACGAGATCGACGGGGCGCAGCAAAAGGGCGCCGGTGGCGTAGACGACCGGGTTTTCACTGAATGGTGCCGGTTCGCTGTTGTAAGGAACGTTCGGCGCGTCGTCGACGTCGCATGTTTCACCGTCGGCCGGCGGCG
>JBOFFD010000018.1:0-2151 GCA_051648425.1 Planctomycetia bacterium | reverse complement strand
AAGTCGCGCCGCGAAGTCGCGCCGCGAAGTCGCGCCGCGAAGTCGCGCCGCGAAGTCGCGCCGCGAAGTCGCGCCGCGAAGTCGCGCCGCGAAGTCGCGCCGCGAAGTCGCCGAGGGTCCGGGATGAAAAACCGGCCGCCGACCGTCCGAGGGGTGGGCCTCGCAAAGGGGTCGGCGGCCGGGAGGGGTTTGCACGGAAAGTGTACGTCGGTGAACCGCGGCGAGTGGTTGGACGGCGACCGCATCCTGGGGGGGACCGGTCGCCGTTCGACAGCCGCCGAGGCCGTCAAGCGCCAGGTCGGGGTCAGGCGGCGCGACGACGGCGGCGGCGCTTCGGCAGGCGGGCGCCCAGCGACTGGCCGAGTTCCAGCATCTCTTCGTACTCGAGCTGTTCGGGGTCTTCCTCCACCAGGCCTAGGCCGTGCGAGCCGTAGCGTTCGCGGAAGTTCAGGGTGAATTCGTCGGCGTCGATCGCGAAGTCGTCCGAGGTCAGGAAGGCAAGCATTTCGTTGGACACAGGTCACCTCCGTGCGGGAATGCGAGTCGTCTCGGGCCGGGCGTCGCGGGACGAAGCACCATGCTTCGTCGAACCGGTCGGCTCGGCGTTCCGTGTCATGTACGTTTGTCGATTTCGTTGTTGGCAGCGAACGCGAAGATTAAAAGCAACCCCCGTGCCAAATCCGGTTTTCGACGGGGAGGTCAATCCAAGAAACGATGCAATTATCTGTGGCCGTAAGTGTTAAGCGTTGGACGGCATCGTTCGGCCGGCGGCGACGGTCCTGCGGACGACCTTCTTTGAACTTCTGGAACGAAGGAATTGCCAACGGCTTGTAAGGGCTTCCGCCGCCGCGCCGCCGGATGGGGAGATCTTACCGGCCGCCGCTTTCGGCAGTGGCGCGTCGTTCCTTCCCTGTCTGGTGTCGGTGGTGGGACGAGGACGCGCCGCTGCGGAAAGCGGCGGCTAACAAAGACGGGAAAGAATCTGGGAACAAGGTGGGGGATTCGTCGGCGAAGCCAGAAAGAAAAAGGACGACGAGGGAAGTCGGCGCGGTAGGTTTCGCGCCAAATGGTCGAATAGAGAGGCAGATCGACGGGGAAACCGACGGAATGAAAGAAAATTCATCCGTTTTTCATGCGGATTTCACGGTCTAATGGTACGATTTTGCGCTTAAGGGGACTTTCAAAGGAGGCGTTGAGCATCCGCCATCTCGTGAAAGACCCGTAGCCGAGCCACGACATGCTGCACCATGCGCTGCCGCCCGCACCGCCCCGCCCCAGTACGACTCACCGCGCCGCTTTCGTCTCGTTCCCTCGGCCGTAACGCCGGGAACGAGCAGCGGCGATCCAACCTCACTCAACCGCACAGGTTTCGACCATGAACGAACCGCGCACGCCGAACAAGATTCAAGGCACCTGGCACGACGACCCGTGGCATTTCCGCCGTCCCAGCCGCCGCGACTTCCTCTTCGTCGGCGCGATCGGCGGCCTGGGCCTCTCCCTGGGCGACTACTTCCATCTGAAGGCCCAAGCCGACCTTAAAAACTACGAGAGCAAAGAAGGCAAGGCCAAGTCGGTCATCCACATCTTCCTGCCGGGCGGCATGGCCCACCAGGAATCGTTCGACCCCAAACCGTACGCCCCGATCGAATATCGCGGCGACATGGCGTCGATCGATACCAAGATCCCCGGCGAACGCTTCAACGAGAACCTGAAGCAGACCGCCCAGATCGCCGACAAGCTGTGCGTCATTCGCAGCATGACCCACGGCGAAGCCGCCCATGAACGCGGCACCCACAACATGTTCACCGGCTACCGGCCCAGCCCGGCCCTTTCCTACCCCAGCTTCGGCAGCGTCGTCGCCCATGAGTTCGGCCCCAGGCACAACCTGCCGCCTTACGTTTGCGTCCCCAACGTGCCGAACATCTACGCCAACTCCGGCTACCTCAGCTCTGCGTACGGTCCGTTCGCCCTGGGCAGCGACCCGGCCGACGGCAACTTCCGCGTCCAAGACCTGGCCCTGCCGGCCGGCGTCGACGAATCCCGCTTCAACGTCCGCAAGACGTTCCTGCAGGCCGTCGACGACCACTTCGCCAAGCAGGAGAAGGCCGACGCCCTCGCCGCGATGGACACCTTCTACCAGCGCGCCTACGG
>JBOFFD010000017.1:0-5990 GCA_051648425.1 Planctomycetia bacterium | reverse complement strand
GCCCCGCGTCCGATCCTATGTCGGACGGCTGTCGTCGCCGGACGCGGGGCGGCGGACCACCCCGGCTAAAAGGACGGCCGTCCCAAGTACGGACCTTCGCCTCGATCGTTTCGCTAAACCTTCCTCGAAAAGACACTATCGAAGAACGCCCGCCCAGGCGAGTCTTTTTCCCACCCGACGACCCCGCCTACCGCTGCCTGAACGCCGATAGGATCGTACATCACAGCAACGAACGCTCCTCCCATGTTAAGGCCGCCCCCATGTCCCAGCCGCAACCCGAAGACCCCCACGCCGAAGCCGTCCGCCGCATCCGCGCCGCCAAGGAAATCGGCCAGTGGTGGCTCGACCTTGGCGACCTGCCGCTCGTGCGGGTGCCCGATGAAATCGTCGAACTACGCGACCAGTTGACGGTGCTGGCGCTGGGCATGCGTTTGCTGCAAGTGGATGGCGACGAGATAAAGTGGGAATGGGACGCAAGTCGTTTCGGTATGATCGCCGATATCGAGCCGCTGGCCGGCCTCGTCGCCCTCGCTTCGCTCAACCTGTGGGGTTGCGACGGGCTGACGACGGTGGAGCCGCTGGCCGGCCTCGTCGCCCTCGCCTCGCTCAACCTGAGCCGTTGCGACGGGCTGACGACGGTGGAGCCGCTGGCCGGCCTCGTCGCCCTCGCCTCGCTCGACCTGAGCTATTGCAGCGGGCTGACGACGGTGGAGCCGCTGGCCGGCCTCGTCGCCCTGACTAAGTTGAACCTGTATCACAGCCGGGCAACTGCCTTCTCGCCCCTCCGGGAGCTTTTGCCGCAACTGCACGAACTCAAGGTTTTCGGAAGCCGTTTCCCCGACCTCCATCCCGGCGTCTGCGGTGCGAGATACTACGACGACGCACTCGATTCCGTCCGCGCCTACTACGCCGCGCTCGGTCCCGACGCCAAACCCGACGCCGACGTCAAGGTGTTCGTGCTGGGCAACGGGCGGGCGGGGAAGACGAAGCTGGTCGGGCGGCTGCGCGGGCGCCGGTTCGACGAGATTCCCGAAGGCAGCACCCACGGCGTGACGGTGGAATCGTGGGAGGCGCCGGCCGACTGGGGCCTGCCGCATACGGTGCGGCTCGTCTTGTGGGACTTCGGCGGCCAGGAAATCTACCACGGCACCCACGCTTTGTTCGTCCGCGGCCCCGCCATTTACATCCTGGTCTACGCCGACGAAACTGAAAACGACGACGAGATCCCGGACGGCGGCTTCGTCCACCGCAACCGCCGCCTCCCCTACTGGTTCGACTACCTGCGACAGGAGGCCGGCGAGAACGGCGTGGTGGACGGCCCCGTCCTGCTCGTCCAAACGCAATGCGATAAGTCCGGCGAGGCCGACCGGCCTCCGTTCGAGCCGTCCAAGGAAACGTTCCCCCGTCTGTCGCCGTTGATCCACGTCAGTTCCAAGACCGACGACGGCCTCGACCTGTTCTTTCCCCGTCTTAAGCGGGCGGTGAAGGACCTGCTGAAAGAACATCCCCAGCCGCCGTTACCAGCGTCGTGGGCGGCGGTCCGCGACGACGTCCGCACGATGCAGCACGCGGGATCGCCCCGCACGCTGACCCTCGACGAACTGACCGCCCTCTGCGACCACCGCGGCTGCGGCGGCGACGCGCGGGTGCTGCGTGACGCCCTGCACCTCACCGGGGTCGTCTTTTACCGCGAAGGGGTGTTCGACGACCGAATCATCGTCGACCAGCAGTGGGCGTTGGAGGCCGTCTACACGCTCTTCACCCGCGACCACAAGTTCCAACGGAAGATCGACGGCCAGTACGGCCGGTTCACCCGCGAAGACCTCGAACTGTACTTCTGGACCAACTACTCGGTCGCCGACCAGCGGACGTTCCTCGGCTTCATGGAACAGTGCGGCGTCTGCTTCCGCGCGAAACCGGGTTACGACGACGAATACGAAGGCGAGTACGTCTTCCCCGACAAGCTGGAACCGTGGGGCGCCGACCACGAGCAACGCTACCGCCGCCAGCTTGCCGACGACGGCGGCGCGGCGGCGACGGCCGTCTTCCGCCTGCTGCACGACGGAATCTCCCGCACCTTCCTGGCGAAGATCGGCTCGGCCGCCGGCGACCGGGCGACCTACTGGCGCTACGGCTGCCACTTCTTCGACGCCGCCACCGGCGGCGAGGCGCTGGTGCGCGCCGACGGCAACGAAATCCAGTTCCAAACCTGGAGCGGCCGGGCCGACGAGCTGCTCGACACGCTGCTCGAAGTGCTGAAAACCGTCCCTTCCGGCGCCCCGCCGACCATCACCCACCGCGACGGCCGACCGATCCCCGCCCCCAAGGAGGACCGCGACGACGACCGCGACGACGACCGCGCGCCGGAAAAGAAGATCGTCGCGTCGTTCGGGCCGAAAAGCGTCTTCCTCTCTTACCGCCATCCACACCCCGACCACCCCGGTTCCGACCGCGGGCGACTGCTGCTGCGGGAACTTCACGGCCTGCTGACGGCTGACGGCTGGGTCGTTCGGCTCGACGAGCGCGAACTGACCGACGGCGACTCGATTTCGGAGTTCATCGACGAGGTGCGGGCCTGCGCCTACTTCGTCCCGGTCTTCTGCGGCCGCTACCTCGATTCCCTTTACACGCTGAGCGAGTTGTTCACCTTCCGCGAAAAGTTCGCCCATGACGGCGGAGCCTTCGCCGACCGAACGGCGACCGTCGACTATCCCGAAAGTCGCATTTCAGACGACTTGATGCAGGCAGAGTACGTTTTGCGCTGTCGGACCAAGTTCGCCCCCTACTTCGTGGCGGCCGGCCACGGCGCGCTGGCGCCTCGGAAATACGAGACGGCCTACTACTTGAAGAGTTGGAGCGAACGGCTGAGCGAAGTACTGGCTCTTTTGACCGACCGACTGAACACCCCGACCGCCGCCGACGTCGCTGACCGACTCTACGCCACCCACCGGCGGTTACACCCCGACGCCCGCCGCTGACCCCGGCCGTCGCTCGAAAGTCTTTCCTTCGTGTGCAAATTTCGCATAATAATTCTGTAAACTGCAAACGTGTCGTCTTGACTCGAAGAGAGCAGGAGCCGCCGATGTCGATCGCCCCGCCCGCCGCGGAAATCCCCGAACTTGAACCGACCGCCGCCGTCCGCTGGTCGGAAGCCGAACTCGCCCGCGACCTGCGCCATCTGGACGACGTCTACGCCGTCGCCGCGTGGGACGGGGCGGTCTTCTACGCCGCCCGCATCATGGAAGGGCTGGCGGCGTCGGCGTCGCTGCACTCGTCGACCCTGGTCGCCCTCTTGGCCGAGAAGCTGCTCGACCGCTCGCCGACGGCCGCCGAGCCGGTCCTGGACCGCGGCTTGGCCGACTTCCCCCACGACTTTCGGCTCCGGCAGCTCCAGGGGCTGTTTTTCAGTCGGTCGGGCGATTTGCAGAAGGCGGCCGCGGTGCTGGAGCCGCTCCACAAACGGCATCGCACCGATTACGAAACCACCGGCATGCTGGCGGCGGTCTACAAGAAGCAGTCGCAACGGCCCGACGGCGCGTTCGACCCCGTCCGGCTGAAGCGGTCTTTCGAGCTCTACAAGGAAGGCTGGGACCATTCGCGGAAGAACGCCGGCACGCAGCACGACCGCGGCAACACCTACCTGGGGATCAACGCCGCGACGACGGCGCGACTGCTGGGCCGAGACCAGGAAGCCGCCGCGATCGCCGCCGACGTGATGCAGGCGCTGCGCCACCGAGCGACGGCCGTCGAGAAGGGCGGGCCGACCGCCCGCCTGGAGTTCTGGACCGAGGCGACCCTCGCCGAAGCCGAACTGCTGAACGGCGACTTCGCCGCCGCCCGCACCCGCTACCGCCGCCTGCGGGACGACCACCCGGACCGCGCCGACGCGGTCAAAATCGCCCACACCCAGGCCGAGAAACTCTGGAAAAGCCTCAAACCCGACGCCGGCGAATCGTTCCTGTAAGGACCAATCGTCCCCGGCCGATTCGCGCCCTTGCGGCCGGCCGGCGTTCTTCGATAGGATGATCGTGACCGCGACGGCCGTCGCCCCGCGTTCCACCCTGCCGCGAGGACGCCCATGTCCACCGACCTTCGCTTCGACGACGCCCTGGCGGCCCGACTGCCGTTGCCGCTGGCGCAGCTTTACCGCCGGGCGCACAACGCCGTCGGCGCGGTCGAGGCGCACGCCAACGCCTACTACCTGTGGGAAGCCGGCCTTAAGCTGCTGGGGGCGACGGCCGTCGTCGAATACGCCCGCGGCGACGACCACGACCCCATCCTGAAGGAACGGCTGCAATCGCTCGCCCGGCCGTCGCTGGGCCACTGGTGGGAGTACGTCCGCCGGCTCACCCCCGTGCTGGCCGACCGCGGCGACGCCGCCTTCGTCAAGATCCGCGACCTGCTCTTCGGCCGCTCACGCGACGACCTGCCGCGCTGCGCCGGCCTCGACGCCCTCCTCGAAGACTCGACCGACGCCCCCGCCACCCGCGCGCGGGCCCGCGTCCGCCTCAGCGAACTGCTCGACCACTTGGTGCGCTACCGCAACCGCGAGATCGGCCACGGCGCCGTCAACCAACGTTCCACCGACTACTACCGCCGCCGCTCGGCGGCGCTGTTGGCGGCCGCCGGCGAGCTGTTCACCCGCCTGGACCTTCTCGCCGGCCGGCGGCTCGTCTTCGTCGACGACGTCCGCCGGCAGTTCGACGGCCGGTGGCTGGTCGAACGGTTCGACCTCGTCGGCGAATCGAAACGCCGCCTCGAATCGCTGCTGCTGCCCGCGGAAGACGCCAACCGACTGCCGCTGCCCGGCCGACTGTACCTGCAAACCGCCGACGACGCCGCCGTCTCGCTGCATCCGCTGGTGTTGTTCGACGGCGACCTCGGCGGCTGTTTCTTCCTCAACGGCCGCCGCGGAAAATCCCAAGCCGAGTACCTCTGCTACACCACCGGCGCGACCGTCGAACGGGCGTCGCTGGCCGGCGAACATCGGACCCTTTTGGCGGACGTGTTGGGGACGGCGGTCGACGACGCCGCGCTGGTCGACTGGCGGGCGAAGTCGGCCGCCGAGGACGCGGACGGCGGCGACGCCGAATCGGAGTTCCAGGGCCAACGGACGCTGTGCGAGTTCGAGCTGCTGGGCCGCATCGGCCAGGGCGGCATGGGGGCGGTCTACCGGGCGTGGCAGCCGTCGTTGGGCCGGCAGGTCGCGCTCAAGGCGATGCTGCGCGCCGGCGACCCGAAGGCCGAGGCCCGCTTCGGCCGCGAGATTCGGGCGCTGGGTCGGGTGGAGCACCCCAATCTGGTGAAGGTGTTTTCGTCCGGGTCGGTCGGCGACCAATGGTTCTTCGCGATGGAGCTGATCGACGGCGCCGACCTGTCGGCCGTCTGCGACCAACTGAGCCGCGGCGGCGTCAAATCGCCGAAGCCCGCCGACTGGCGCCGGGCGGTCGACTCGGCCTGCGAGGAGTTCCGCGCGCGGGAGAAACCGCTCAGCGACGACGGCCCGACGCCGCGCCGCCCGGCCGCGAACGGCGAACCCGCCGCCGACCCCAAACGGCCGGTCGCCGGAGCCGGGCACGTCGGGCGGGTGGTCGAAATCGTCCGCCAAGCCGCCGCCGCCGCGCACGCCCTGCACCAAGCGGGCGTCCTGCACCGCGACGTCAAGCCGGGCAACATCATGCTCACCCCCGACGGCGGCCGCGCGGTCCTCATGGACCTGGGCCTGGCCTCGATCGCCGACGAAGCCGAGGGCCGACTGACGCGCACCCGGCAGTTCGTCGGCACGCTGCGCTACGCCAGCCCCGAACAGGTGCTGGGCGTGCCGCTCGACGCCCGGGCCGAAGTCTACAGCCTGGGCGCGACGCTCTGGGAACTGCTGACGATGCAACCCCTCTTCGGCGCCACCGAACAAACGCCGACGCCCGACCTGATGCTGAAGATACAATCCACCGACCCGCAATCCCCGCGAACACTAAACCCCGCCGTCCCCC
>JBOFFD010000016.1:0-3549 GCA_051648425.1 Planctomycetia bacterium | reverse complement strand
TCCTCGGCACGGGCGGCCGGGTGCGGATGCAATACGCCGCCTGGGACCAGACCACCGGTCGGGCCGGCGGCTTCGCTTCGACGGCCGTCCGCGGCGGCTCGACGGCCTTCAGCACCGCCCGCCGAACCTACAGCCTCGGCACGGTGCGACCGGCCGGGGCCGCGGCGGCCGACGTCGGCTTGGCGGCCGCTTGGCAACAGGCGAGCCGCAAGACCGTCGCCCTGACGCCGGCCGCCGTCGACCTGGTCTGGTCGATCGACGCCGGCGACGAATAACGCGGGACGGGGGCGGCTCGACGTTCCAAGCCGGGGTTTCTTCGTTTCGGCCTTTTCCCGAAAGACGCCGCCGGCCGTCGTCCTCCCGCTTCACGCCTTTCCAGCAGGGTGCGCCTCTGGAAATAGGCGAAGCCGTCAAGGCATACATGGTCACCCTCGCCAAGACCGGCGAAAAGCGCCGTCATCAAGGCGGCGTTCGCGAAGTTGAAGGTCCAGCGAAACCCGCAGGCCGTCAAGGCGTCGGCGAAGAAGATCCTCGACAACCTGTAAGCGGCCGTCGAACGCCGCTTTCCGCAACGGCGGGTTCTTCGCCGGCAGAGTATTCCGCCCGAACAAGTCCGTGGGACGTCGTTCTCGTCGCTCGTCCGCCTAGCCGCTATGTTGCTTAAAAGACTCGCCGCGTGTACGCGGCGGACTTACTTATTCGGCGGCGGGAGGGTTTCACGGGGTGGAAGCGTTGTTGGCCGAGTTGGAGCCGCTGCTGCACGGTTACAACTACGTCGTCTTCCTCCGCGTGTACCGCACGCCCTTCGCCCCGGACGCCCCCGCCGAGTGGTACGTCGGGCAGGCGCTCGGACCGGCCGCGTCGATTGAGGGCGTCGACAAGGTGAGTGGACCGGAGTTGCTGGCCGAGGTCGAGCAGTCGCTCCGGTACGCCGGCGACTCCGGCAGCGGCCCCAAACCGTCCGCCCTTCAGTCGCCGCGGTTCACGGCGCTCGTGCCGGCGGTACTCGCCGAGTTGGAGCGGACCGTCGCGGAGGCGACGCTGCTCGCGCGGTTCCGGCTGAGGGACGGCCACCCGGCGTATCCCGTGTTCTGGGACTTCGCGTTCGTCATCGCGAGTCCAGCGGGCGGGCGGGTGTTCATCGGCAGCAGCTCCGACTAAGCAAGGCGCGCCGAACCACGCGTGGCAGCAGACCGGGTCCGCCTGGAGCGGTTCCGGAGATCAAGCTTTCTCGGCGGTCGGCGGCAGCTTCGGGGCGGCATGCCGGAGGCGGGTCTGTTCGGGCTGTTCCGGGCGGTGTTCACCGAGCCGCTCCGCGACCACGTCCGAGCCGGGACGGCCGCAGCGCTCGACGCCGTCGACGACCCGTTCGCGGCGATGACGGAGCTCTCCACCGTTGCTGGTGAGCGGGGTTGTTTCGGCGTCGGAGGGCTTGCGGATGGCATTGTCGGACCTTTGGCAGCCGCTCGACCCTGACGCGATGGCCGACTTCGCCGCCGCGTGGTTGGCGGAACTCCGCGACGGTTCGCCCTCCGACGGGTCGGGCGTCGGGCAGGCGGTGGTCATGATGAACTTTGTCGCCTCGCCCGAGCAGCAGTGGCTGTTCATTCGGGCCGCCATCGACCAAGCCAACTCAGACGACGAGTTGGGGAGCATCGCCGCCGGGCCGTTGGAGCACATCCTCGGCCGCCACGGCGACGCCTACATCGAAACCGTGGAGGTCGAGGCGGCGCGGGACACGAAGTTCGCGCGGATGCTGACGGGCGCATGGAAGTACATGATGTCCGACGAGGTGTGGGGACGCGTGCAGGCCATCCAGGCCCGCGTGCCCGACCCGCTGAAGTCGTCCACCGGAGCTGCACGGCGTTGAACCCGGTCGCCGTGGCGGCGGGCAGGCGGCGGTCGACTCGCCGGCCGTCGCACCGTCCGCGCCTGGTCGACGGGGCGTCGACGCCGAGCGGCATCACCATTCCCAATCCGGTCACGACGACCCGGGGACGACTCAAGACGATCCTTCTTGACGCTGATTTCGACGCCGCCCCGCCGAACGTCGGAGGCCGACCCCCGCATCCACCGAGGCGGACGCCTTACTCAGTCGACCGCTCGGCGTCCTGTTTCGACCGGCGAACCAGGCGGATCTCGCGAGGGGCTATTCCTCGGCTCGCAGCAAAGTATAGCTGCCCGGCGTGTGCGTCGACAACGCGGTTTCCAGTGCCGGAACCAGTGGCAGCAGATAGGACAACTCGTTCGAGAGCGCGTCCAGCACGAACACCGCAACAGGAAGCGTTGAAGTGTTCTGTTGATAAGGCAGGTTTTTATCGACGGTGATGAAGGCGTCGAATCACGTGGCGGCGAGCGCCAAGAGCTGACCGTTTTTGACGCCGGACCAGCCCTCCCGTGGCACCGTGGACACCTGGTGCGACAGCAGCACCCGTTTTAAGCGTGCGGGGACGCACTCGTCAAGCAGCAGGCGCATCGGCACCCAAGCTTTCGCGCGCAGCTTCAAGGACGGCAACCGCGCGCTCGCGAGACACCGTTGGAAAATCCTCGAGAAACTCTTCAAGCGACGAAGAGCCTTCGAGGTAGTCGAACAAGTTCTTCACGGGGACGCGGGTGCCGGAAAAGCACAGCGCTCCGCTCATGATCTCCGGATCGCGCTTGACGAGTGTTGGGTCCATCGGCGCCTCCTGGTATTCAGTTAAGCGTGCGGAGCGCCAAGCGTTATAGCTCAGCGGCTGGTGCCGCCGGAAGGATGTCACAAAAATCCGGCACGGCGGCCTCGGTCGACGGCGTCGTTTCGTTCGGCTCGGGTTGACGCGCGACGCCGTCGACGAAAACGAGTCCTCGCTCTTTCTCGCGCCTCTTAATGTCTAAGAAAATCGCGTGCAAATCGTAGTTGAAGCTGGCGGCATGCGCGTCGCGCACCCTACGCACTTCGTCTACAATGGGATCGTTCACGGCTTCGCCTCCATGAGTTCCTCGGGCGTACAGATGATCGGCGCCTTGAGTCCTTTTGCAAGACAAACCGCTTCAATGACGGGGCGCATCACAGCGTTGGCCAAGTGCCGACAGTTCCAAGTCAACAAATACGGAATCGCCTTCGTCGCCGCGACGGCGATATGCAGGGCGTCGTCGGCGGCCTTACTCGGCAATGCCCCCGCGCGAAGCAACTCCTCCGCCAGTTCAAACGCCTCCGTGGTCGTCTCGACCACGAGCAGCGGCTGTAAAACGATCAATCGTTCCTGAGCGGCCCGCGCATCGCCAGCCCCTGCTTCGTCAAGGACGAGTTCCGAAACGCAAAGCTCGTAGCTCGTTCGACGAGCATCCCACCAATCGTGCGTGATTTGTTGATGCGCCGCAATGATCAGATCGCGGCTGGGGCAGGCGGTCAAATAGCTGACCACTGTAGTCTCTATTACGTCGGCAAATAACTTCATCAGAAAGATGCCATCAGCCTGTCAGCGGTGTCATGTGTACTGCACCTCCGGATGGTCGAAGTACGCGGCGACCTTCGCCGGAAGCCCGCGGAGGGCTTCCATGAATTCCTCC
>JBOFFD010000015.1:0-3070 GCA_051648425.1 Planctomycetia bacterium | reverse complement strand
GATCATGAACGCCATGCCGCGGGCGTGGGGTTGAATGCGCTTGAGCCGGGGGCCTTCGTCGATGCGGGCGTCGACGACCACGAGCCGTTCCATCTCGCGTTCGCCGAGGTCTTCGGCGTTGGCGATGGCGCTTTTCAACACCTTCTCCAAGTAGCGGGCGCCGCGGTTCGGCAGGAACTGCAATCGTTCCAGCGCCTCGTCGACCGGCCGCTTGCGGATCAAGTCCGCGATCTTACGCACCTTGGTCGGCGCGATGCGGGCGTTCTTATGAATCGCGAAGTAGCTCATCCCACCGGAATCCTTGCATCGTCCGTCGGGCCGTCAGCCCGAGGGATGTCACTTCTTGTTGCCGCCGTGGCTCTTGAACGTCCGCGTCGGTGAAAATTCACCGAGCTTGTGCCCGACCATGTCTTCCGTCACGAACACCTTCAGGTGTGCCCGACCGTTGTGGACCATGAACGTCCGACCGATGAACTCGGGGACGATGGTCGACGACCGGCTCCACGTCCTGATCGGTTCGGGATTCGGCCCGCCGGAGGTTCGTTCGACCTTCAGCATCAGCTTGGCGTCCACAAAGGGACCTTTTTTGGTCGATCTACCCATCGTACTCTCGCTCGCGTCGCTCTGGTTTGGTCCGCAAAATCACTTGCGCTTGATGATCTTCTGGCCGTACCGCTTTGAACTGCGGCGACGGACGATCGCGCTGTTCGACGGCTTCCGCGGGTTGCGGGTGTTGCCGCCCTTCGCGAGTTTGCCGGTCGGACTGCACGGGTGACGGCCGCCCGAGCTGCGGCCTTCGCCGCCGCCCATCGGGTGCGACACCGGGTTTTGGGCGACGCCGCGCTGGTGCGGGCGACGGCCCAGGTGCCGTTTCCGGCCGGCCTTGCCCAACTGGACGTTCATATGGTCGGAGTTGCCGACCGCGCCGAGCGTCGCACGGCATTTGCTGCTGACGCGGCGGATTTCACCGCTGGGCAGCGTAATCTGAGCCCAGTCGCCTTCGCGAGCGGACAACACGGCCGAGGCACCGGCGGACCGACACATCTGGCCGCCCTTGCCGGGCATCATTTCAACGTTGTGAATGGTCATGCCGACCGGGATGGCCCGCATCGGCATCGAGTTGCCGACGCGCGCTTCGACCATCTCGCCGCTGATGACCCGGCTGCCGGCCTTCAAGCCTTCGGGCGCCAGGATGTAGCGCTTTTCGCCGTCGTCATACTGCAACAGGGCGATTCGGCACGACCGGTTCGGGTCGTACTCGATGTGCGTCACTTCGGCGGCGACGTCGTCTTTGTTGCGCTTGAAGTCGACGAGGCGGTACATCCGCTTGTGGCCGCCGCCGCGGAAACGACAGGTGGTCACTCCCTGGTTGTTGCGGCCGCCCGTCTTGGAGAGCGGGCGAAGCAGCGCCTTCTCCGGCTTCTTCTTGCGGTCGGTGATTTCCGCAAAGTCGCTCACGCTGCCGGCGCGGCGTCCGGCGCTGGTCGGCATGTAGTTGCGAATACCCACGAAACAATACTCCCTCTGACGACGTTCCACGGGGCTGACTTTCTTTCCGAAAGACGGCCGGCCTGGGATGCCGCTGGACCCTTAGAACATCGCGATGCGATCGTCTTCCGACAGCTTCACGAGAGCCTTTTTCCAATCCGAACCACGGCCGAGCCGCGACTTGAAGCGACGCTTCTTGCCGAGCCGCACCTGGGTGCGGACGTCGACGACGGTAACTTCAAACAGTTCCTGGACGGCCGCCTTGATCTCACCCTTGTTCGCCAACGGGTGGACTTCGAAAACGTACGTATTGTGCCGTTCGGCCAAGTGCGTGTTCTTCTCGCTGATGAGCGGGCGAAGTAGAACTTGGTGCGCGTCGAGCTTCAACCCGTGCGTCGCGGCGGACGATTCCTTGCGAGCCATGATCCACTCCTACAGAGGCGAAGCCGCCGTCAGTTCGCGCCGCCCGGCGCCGCTTCGACCGCCGCCGATTCCGCCGGCGAAGGCTCTCCTTCCGAAGCGAACGTCAACAACGCTTCAAGCGCCGGCTTGGTCAAAACCAGCCGTTTGCGGCGAAGGAGGACGTAGGCGTTGAGTTCATGGGCGGGAAGGACTTCGACCCGTTCAATGTTCCGCGCCGAGAGGTAAACGTTTTTATCGACGCCCTGGGTCGAAATCAAGCATGATTGCTCAGCGACTCCAAGCGCTTTCAGAACGGCGGTCATCTGCTTGGTCTTAGGGCCGGGCAGAGTCAGGCCGTCGACGATGACCGCTTCGTTGTCGAGGAATTTGCTCAAGATCGCCATTCGAGTGGCGGCTTTTCGCTGCTGCTTGGGCATCGAGTACCAGTAGTCGCGGGGCAACGGACCGAACGCGGTGCCGCCGCCGCGACGCTTGTGCGTGCGCTTCATGCCGACGCGGGCGTTGCCGGTACCCTTCTGGCGAAACATCTTTTTCTTCGAGCCGGCGATCTCGCCGCGGGCTTTCGCCTTGTGGGTGCCGCGCCGTTTGTTGGCCTGGTACATGACGACGGCGTCGTGCAGCAGTTGTCGGTTGACCTCGCCCCCGAAAACAGCGGGATCGATGGTCACTTCCGAGACCTTGGCACCTTCCGGATTGACAACGGGCAACGTAATCATGGCACGATCCAATGCGTCGTCGGTTTCGTCGGCGGCCGACCGGAGCGACTAAACCACTCGTCGCGGAAAGCGTTCGTGAACGCCTCTCGCGAAAGTGGTCGGTCGTCATCCGATTCGGCGGTTAAACACACGAAGACACCGCGGCGGCCGCTGAACGGCTACGGGGCGTCAATGAGGCAAATCGCGTCGATCCGGCCGGGTCAGGCCTTGATCTTGATGTCCACGCCGGCAGGCAGGACGATTTTATTCAGAGCGTCGATCGTCTGCCCGGTCGGCTGCAGGATGTCGATCAGGCGCTTGTGCGTCCGGATCTCGAACTGCTCGCGGCTGGTCTTGTCGATGTGGGGGCTGCGGATCACGGTGTACCGACTGATTTGGGTCGGCAGCGGGATCGGTCCGTGGACGACGGCCCCCGTACGCTTCGCGGTATTGACGATTTCCGC
>JBOFFD010000014.1:0-3381 GCA_051648425.1 Planctomycetia bacterium | reverse complement strand
GGCGGAAGGAAGGCGCCCCCATCCGGCCGCGCAGTAGCAACGACCTGGCCGCCATCGCGGAGTGGCGGCGGAAGCGGGTTCCGACGGACGCTAGCGCCACGACGCGGAACCATCGGCTTACCGCAATGCGGATGTTCACCCGCTGGATGGTGAAAGTCGGCCGGGCGAACCGCGATCCATTGGCGACGTTGAGTAAGCGGAACGAAGCGACCGACCAACGGCACGTTCGCCGGGCGTTGACGACCGAAGAGTTGACGAGGCTGCTGGCGGCTGCCGAAAACGGTCCGACCGTCGGTGTCGCCGATGGGCCGACCAGGGCGACGGTGTACGCGCTTGCGGCGATGGCGGGGCTGCGCCACGGTGAAATCGCGAAGTTGAAGCGGACCGATTTCGACTTGGAAGCTCGTGCGCTTAGAGTGCGGGCGACGGTGGCGAAGAACCGCACCGAGACGTTTCTGCCGATCCATCCGGGCTTGACCGGTCGGCCGGCCGCATGGTTCGACGCGCACGGCATCGAGCCGATCGATCCCTCGCCGTTCGGCTGGGTCGCCAAAGTGAACACGGCCGAGATGGTGCGGGTCGACCTGGCGGCGGCGGGGATCGACTACGCCACCGATTCCGGGGTCGTCGACTTCCACGCTTTGCGTGTGACGTTCATCACGTCGCTGCACCGGGCGGGCGTGCCGCTGGCAACGGCGCAGAAACTGGCCCGCCACTCCGACCCGAAGTTGACCAGCAACGTCTACGGCAAGATGGACCTGTTCGACCTGACCGGCGCCGTCGCCCGCATTCCCAACATCCAGCCGCCGACCGCCCCGACGCACTTCGGTACTGCCGCCAAAGGAGTTGTATTGACGGAACCCCCCGATCGTGGGCACCCTGATGGGCGCTTTTCCGGGGACGATCCGGGACGAATCACGACGACGATAGAAGAAATGGACCGTCGAACGTGTGAGGAAGTGTTGTCGATAGTCGAGACGCAAACCGTTGCTTTGAAAGGGATTGAAGACGATAAAAAAGTTGTGACAAAGAAAATGGAAGCGCGCCCGGCAGGACTCGAACCTGCAACCTTCGGATTCGAAGTCCGTCACTCTATCCATTGAGCTACGGGCGCTTCGGGATTCGTCGAGGATCAAAACCGACTTCGCATGGACAATCGTCCATCGATACTGATACTATGGTGGTGGGAGCGGGTCGTCCAGTATTCCTTCATCGGACCGCGGACACGGCGGCCGATTGGTTCGACGCCGCTTCCCCTAGTATCGAGTCGCAGGCTTCGCTCTCGAAGGATACAAGAAAGGCGACGCTGTATGCTTATCTGGGCCGTCCGTGCGTTGTATCTGTTGATTCTGGCCGGCGCCGCCGCCCGCGTTTCCAGCGAATTCAGCGGCACGCTGAGCCTCTCGAACAACAGCTACGGCCCCTTTTTGCTTTTCGTCGGCATCCTTGGCGCCGGCGCCGTGGTGGTCATGCTCGACGCCCTCTTCCCCCGCAAGAAGATCGCGGTCGTCTCCGCCATCTTTTTCGGCCTGCTCGTCGGCAGCCTGCTCGCCCACCTCCTCAGCATGGCCTTCGGACCGACGCTCATCCTTTGGGGCAGCAGCCGCCTCAGCGCGCCGTTCCTGCTGATTATGACGATTGTTCTGTGCTACCTGTGCGTCAGCATCCTGCTGCAGACGAAGGACGATTTCCGCTTCATCATCCCGTACGTCGAGTTCTCGCGGTCGCTGAAGGGCCGGCGGTCGGTGATTCTGGACACCAGCGTCATCATCGACGGTCGGATCGCCGACTTGGCGGAGACCGGTTTGATCGATCAATCCCTGCTCGTGCCCCGCTTCGTGCTGGCGGAACTGCAAACGATCGCCGACAGCCCCGACCGCAACCGCCGCAGCCGCGGCCGTCGCGGGTTGGACGTACTCGACCGGTTGCAACACTGCAGTCGGGTCGAGGTGGAAATCTACGATTCGGGAACCGATCCGCGCGACCAACGGCGGGTCGACGCCAAACTGATCGCCCTCGCCCGGTCGCTCACGGCGAAGCTGGCCACCAACGATCTGAACTTGGCGAAGACGGCCCGCATCCAGGGGCTGGAGACGATCAACATCAACGAAGTCAGCGCCGCCGCTCGGCCGCCGGTGCAGCACGGCGACATGCTCCGCGTCCAACTCATCAAGGAGGGCGAAGAGCCGGGCCAGGCGATCGGCTACCTCGACGACGGCACGATGGTCGTGGCCGAGATGGCGCGGGCGCACGTCGGCAAGGAAGTTCCGCTCGTCGTCACCAGTGTGCTGCAAACCCACGCGGGCCGAATGGTGTTCGGTCGGTTGGAAGGCGTGGAACCCGATGGTCCGATGATACCGGATAAGCGGGGGCGTCGGGATTCGCGCAGCAATCCGACGGTCACCGACGAAAGATCGGGTTCAGGCGATCGACCGCCCGAACCGAAATCATCCACGGGAATCGAATCGACGCGCCGGAACTGACAGCCGCGGTATTCCCGAGGCGGTCGCCGACCGTCTTCGCGGGGGGCGGTCGCCGTGCTGAAAGTCCTACTGAAAAAACGCATCTCGGCGTTGGGACTGTGCGCGGCGGTCCTGTTTCTGCCTTGCCTGCACGGCGACGAGTATCGGCAGGTTCCCGAGCAGGAACGGGAGCTGGCCCGCCAAGTCCATCAAGCGCGTGAAGCGTATCAAGCCAGCTTGGAACGACTTCGCGGCTACTACGTCCACGTCCACAACGAGGAAAACCGCGGCTGGGCGGAGGCCGAGTTGACGGCCTACCACCTGATCGTCAAAGCGCCCTACGTTTTGGACATGGACCTGCCCAGCGCCGACCTCAAGCCCGAAGTGAACGACCCCAAAGCCAACCGTATTTTCCGCGAAGCGCTCGATTGGCTGAGCAAGCGCACCTTCACCGATCGCGGCGAGAACTACAAGCGGTCCGAACTGCTGTTTCGCCGGCTCATCCGCGACTACCCGCGGAGCGACAAACTCGACGAGGCGTGCTACTACCTCGGCGAGATCTATTCGACGAAATACTTCCAGCAGAACCGCCGGGCGGTCGCCTACTACGAGCGGGTGTTGCTCTACGACCCGAACACGAACCTCGACGCCCGACTTCGGGCGGCCCAACTCTACGAGAAGTTGGGCGACACCCGTCGCGCCGTCGAACTGTATCAAGAAGTGCTGCGCCGCGAGGTCGACCCCACGGTCACCCGCGACGCCAAACGGCGGCTGGAAGGATTGATCGGCCGGGGCACGAGCCGCGCCGGTTGACCGGCGCGGTTCGCGCGGACTTATCTGGTCAGGCGGTCGGCGTCAGAACGCCCTTGCTTTGCAGGTAGCCGAGCAACGTCGCCACGCATTCCTCGACCGACTGCTC
>JBOFFD010000013.1:0-5310 GCA_051648425.1 Planctomycetia bacterium | reverse complement strand
GGAGGAATTCATGGAAGCCCTCCGCGGGCTTCCGGCGAAGGTCGCCGCGTACTTCGACCATCCGGAGGTGCAGTACACATGACACCGCTGACAGGCTGATGGCATCTTTCTGATGAAGTTATTTGCCGACGTAATAGGGCGGCCTTCCGCCAGCCCAGAGCAACGCCGTGGGGTTAAGACGAATTTCAGCCATGAAGCCCTGTAAGGGCGCGACTGCCGTACGGCGAAGGCTGCTGCAATCGTCGGTTTCAAGGCGACGCCGACCGTCGTCGCGCCCTTTCAGGGCTTCGCCGTCGCTTGTGGTTCGTGGTTCCCAGGGTGTTGCCCTGGGCTGTAAGAAGGCCGCCCTTTCAGGGCTTAAGACGAACGCCCGGTTCGAGGCGAGGATCTAAGAAATGAGCATCACCGTCCGCAACGTGACCAAACGTTTCGGTGATTTCGCGGCGCTCGACGACGTCACCATCGACGTCCCCAACGGCAGCCTGCTGGCGCTGTTGGGTCCGTCGGGGTCGGGCAAGACGACGCTCTTGCGCATCATCGCCGGCCTGGAAGCCCCCGATTCCGGCGAAGTGCGCTACCACGAAGAAGACATGACCCACCGGTCGCCCCGCGAACGGAACGCCGGTTTCGTCTTCCAGCACTACGCCCTCTTCCGCCATATGACGGTGTTCGACAACGTCGCCTTCGGTCTGCGGGTCCGCGGCAAGCCGACGGCCGACGTCAAAACGCGCGTCGACGAACTGCTGCAACTCGTCGGCCTGGGAGCGCTCGGCGGCCGGTATCCCGCCCAGCTTTCCGGCGGCCAACGGCAGCGCGTCGCTTTGGCCCGCGCGCTCGCCATCGAACCGCAGGTGCTGCTTCTCGACGAACCGTTCGGCGCCCTCGACGCCAAGGTGCGCACCGAGCTTCGTCGCGAACTGCGCAAGCTGCACGACGAAACCCACGTCACCAGCGTCTTCGTCACCCACGACCAAGAGGAAGCGTTCGAGGTCGCCGACGTCGTCGTGCTGATGAACCACGGCAAGGTCGAACAGATCGGCTCGCCGCTCGACGTGTTCGAGAAGCCGTCGAACTCGTTCGTCATGGACTTCCTGGGCAACGTCAACGTGCTGGCCGCCCAGGTGCGCAACGGCGTCGCCCGCGTCGGCAGCGTCGAACTGTCGGTGCCGGAGTACATGCACGACGTTTCGCGGCCGGCCAACCTGTACGTTCGGCCGCACGAACTGACCATCGACCGTCGGTCGAACGGTGTCGGCAGCCTCAAGGCCCGACTCGAACACGTCAACCCGGTCGGCTCGATCGCCCGCCTTCGGCTGACGGCGTTCGACACCGGCGCCCCGCTGCAGGTCGATTGCTCGCAGCAGCGCTTCGCCGAATTGGAGCTGCGCATCGGCGACGACGTCTACGTGTCGCCCGACCGCGTCCGCGTCTTCTGGCCGGAAGACTATTCGATCTAAGAGACAGTTTCCGAAGTCTTCGACGTCGGGACCGAAAGTCTCAAATGTAGGGCGGAACTCTGGTCCGCCCGCGAAAAGCGTTGGGACGGACGTCCTTTTTTTCCCAACGATCGGTAAGTAGTCCCGTCCCCACGCCCCTCCGTGGCGGACCGGAGTTCCGCCCTACAACCGGTTTCCCGTCCCAACGAGTGTAAGAGACTTCCACCGGACGCCGGTTCTCAACCGTTGACGACGCGCGGGAATCACTCGTCGGCTTGATTGAAGCCGTCGAAGGAAAGCAGCGTCAACGCGGCGTCGACCGCCGACGCCTTCAGCGCGGCCTTGGGCGCGCCGGCCTCGAGGGAGAAGGCGGCGGCGGCCGTCGCTCGGTTGCTGAACCGGGTGGACGCCGCAACGCGGCCGGCGCTGAAGGCGGTGGTGCCGCCGGTCGCCCGAATGCGGGTGAAGGCGCCCGCCCGGCCGGTGCTGCGGTCCCAGGCGCGGTATTGCATCAGCACGCGACCCGCGGAACCGGCGGCCGGTCGGAAGCGCAGCCGGTCTTGGTCGCGCAGCAGCAAGGCCCGCGTCGAGCTGATCGTGCCGGTGATGCGGCGGAACGTACGGCCGCCGTTGTTGGAGAATTCAAAGACGCCCCGGCCGATCGCCCGCAACTGCGTCATGGCCACGCCGCGAAGAATCGCCCGGCTCTCGCGGGCGTCGGTGGTCCGTCCGCGCAACAGATCGCTGATGCGAAGCCCCGTCCGCCGGACGATCCCAATGATGTTCGGCGGCCTGCCGGTCGTCCGCAGCACCGGCGCAGTGTTCGGCGGGGCCGCGGCCGGCTGCACGACCGCCCGATACAACTCGAACCCGGTCGTGCCGTCGTCGGCCGAGAAGAAAATCCGGTTGTTGAACTGCGTGAACCCCGACGGGCTGCTGCTGCTCGCTCCCGGATTAATGCTTTGCGCCAACGTGGTTCCGGCGGTGGTGCCGTCGGTCGTCCAAAGCTCGGAGCCGTTCGCGCCGTCGTTGGCTTGGAAAAAGACCAGTCCGTTGATGTTGGTCATGAAGAACGGTTGAGAGGCAGGGGCGCCGGGGTTGATGTCTTTCAGAAGTACTGTACCGGCGGTGGTGCCGTCCGACTTCCAAAGCTCCAAGCCGTTGACGCCGTCGTTTGAACTGAAAATGACCGTGTTGTTCAGATTGGTGATGAAGAACGCCATGCCGCCGGTCGCCCCCGGCGCCACGTCCTTCACCAACGTGGTTCCGGCCGCCGTGCCGTCGGTGCGGAACAGTTCAAAGCCGGTGTTCGCGTTGCCGCCGGAGAAGTACAAGGTGCCGCCGACGTTGGTTGGGAATGCACTGGCCCCCAAGCCCGACGCCGTACCGGGGTTCAGGTCGACCACCATCGTGGTGCCGGACTGGGTGCCGTCCGACTTCCAAAGTTCGCGGCCGAAACCGGTCTGGTTGGCGGAGAAGAAGAGGAAGCCGTTCGCCGTCGCGAGTTCCTGCGGGTCGCCGCTGGCGACCGAATCGATGCTGACGGCGGCCACCGTGCCGGCCGCCGTGCCGTCCGAGCGATACAACTCGCGGTCGCCGAGAGCGTCGCCGGCGGCGAAGAACAGCACGCCGTTGAGATTCGTCAGGAACGACGGCGACGACCCCAACCCCGGCGAAGTCACCAAGTCCTTGACCATAACGGTGCCGGAAGCCGTGCCGTCCGACCGCCACAATTCAAATCCGTTCGTTCCGTCGTTGGCCGCGAAGAACAACACGCCGTTGACATTCACCAGGAAGGACGGCTCGCTCGAGGCGACGCCCAGGTTGATGTCCTTTACCAACGACGTGCCTGCGGCGGTACCGTCGCTCTTCCACAGTTCTTCGCCGGTCCCGCCATTGTTCGCGCTGAAGTAGAGCGACCCGCCGACGACGGTGAAATCGCGGGGATAGGAGCTGCCGGCGCCGGGATTCAAATCGAACACCCGTTCCACCATGACGGCGGGAACGTCGCGCGGTTCCAATCGGTCGAAAATGAAAGGGTCGTTGCGCTTCATGGCGAAGACTCCGCGGGCATGGCTGGTTGGTCGATTTTGTGCTGAGACCTCCAATCTAACGCCTCGGTTACGCGAAGTGCAACAAAAATACGGGACGATGCGAAAAAAAGGTGCGTCCAACAAGAAATGAAAAAGGCGGCCGGAATCGGCCGCCTTTGAGAAGGGTAAGTGACGGGACTTGAACCCGCAACCCCCAGAACCACAATCTGGTGCTCTAACCATTGAGCTACACCTACCATCGGGGTTAATCAGTTTTACACCGACCTCGACCGAATTTCAACCGTTTCGACCCGAAAACCCTTCGTCGAGTTCGCGCCGACGCCGAAGAAAACGGGCCGTCGGCGTCTCCCGTTCCATCAGTACGCTTGGCGGTCCTTCCGCCACGATTGTTCCGCCGGCCGGTCCCGCCCCCGGTCCCAGTTCGACCAGCCAGTCGGCGGCGGCCAGTACGTCGGCGTGATTGTCGACCACGATTAGCGAATGCCCCGCCGCCAGCAGCGCGTCGAACGTCTTCAGCAGCACGGCGACGTCGGCCGGGTGCAGGCCGACGGTCGGCTCCTCGAAGAGGAACAGCGTCCGCCGCGGCTTCTGCAGCGCCAGGTGGGCCGCCAGTTTCAAGCGTTTGGCCTCGCCGCCGGAGTAGTCCGAAAGCGGCTGACCGATCGGCAGGTAGTCCAGTCCGACGTCGAGCAGGCATTTCATCCGCACCTGCACCTTCACCTCGCCGCGGAAGAAGGCGAACGCTTCCCGCGGGGTCATTTCCAGCACTTCGGCCGCCGACCTGCCGCGATACTTCACCTCCAGCGTCGCGGGGTCGTACCGTCGGCCGCCGCAGTCGGCGCAGACGGTTCGCACTTCCGGTAGGAACTGCATGTCGACGGTGGTGAAGCCCTGGCCTTCGCACCGTTCGCATCGCCCGCCCGGCGTGTTGAAGCTGAATCGGCCGGCGTTCCATCCGCGCGACCGGGCTTCCAACGTGTCGGCGAACAGCTTTCGGACTTCGTCCCACACTTTCAAAAACGTGGCGGCGTTGCCGCGCGACGTCCGGCCGATCGCGTCGGCGTCGACCGCGACCACTTCGTCGATCGCCTCGCCCCCTTCCAGGCCGTCGCAGACGTCGAATGGAAACACCGCTTCGCCGAAGCGGGCCGCCACCGCCGGGCAAAGCGTGTCGAACACCAGCGAGCTTTTTCCTGCGCCGCTGACGCCGCACACCACCGCCAACACGCCCAACGGCAACGCCGCTTCGATCGACCGCAAGTTGTTCTTTCGGCAGCCGAGAAGCCGCAGCCAGCTCGCGGGTGGTCGCACCGTCGGCTTCAATTCCAGCGGCCGACCGAAACAACGGGCCGTCGGCGTGTCGACCGTGCCAAGAGCAGTGGGCGGACCGGCGAACGACAGCCGGCCGCCGTCGCCGCCCGCGCCGGGACCGACGTCGAGCAGCCAGTCGGCGGCGGCGACGATCTCCGGCGAATGCTCGATGCAGACGACCGTGTTGCCGGCGGCGGTGAGGTTCCGAAGCACGGGCAGCAGCCGGCCGACGTCGCCGGGATGCAGGCCGGCGGTCGGTTCGTCGAGGACGTACAGCGTCCGCGCCAGGCCGGCGGCGAAGGCGGCGGCCAGCGTCGCCCGCCGCGCCTCGCCGATCGACAACGAACCGGCGGCGCGATCGAGCGGCAGATAGCCCAGGCCGACTTCGCGCAGAAAGTCAAGCCGTCGGCGGATCGGATCAAGCGCCGGTCGAACCGCCGCCGTCGGGAACGAGGCGTCGCCGATCAACCGCTCGAAAAAGGCCGCCGCGTCGTCGACGGTCGCCCGCA
>JBOFFD010000012.1:0-18993 GCA_051648425.1 Planctomycetia bacterium | reverse complement strand
GAAAAGACCGCTCGGCCGTAGAACGGATCGGCGAACACCCGACCGTACGGTTTGTCCGGTCCGGCCAGCGGCGCCGCCGCACCGGTGTCAGCGTCGACGATCCAAAGGTCGGTCGCCGGGTCCGAGGCCGGCGGCGTCGGCGGCAGTCGCGGCGGCGTTGGCCGCGACCGCGTCGACCGCACCGCCAGCCGGCGACCGTCCGGCGCCCACGCCGCCGCGCGCACGTCCGGCTCGCCCGCTTCCATCGCCCGCACACCGGCGGCGTCGCTCAGCCACAACGAGTACCGCTCCGCCTGCGTCTCCGGGTCGACCCACCGCCGCACCACGGCGCACCGCGCCCCGTTCGGCGCCGGTACGGCCAGCGCCGGACCATCGAGCCGCAACAGGTCGTCCGGCACGATCGGCGACTTCTCCCCCCGCGCCGCCTCCGCGGTCGCACAAAAGAGGGCGGCCACGAACCAATACCGTGCGGAATCGAATCCGATCGTTCGCATGACTGGCGTCCTTGCTGTTGATGGAAGACCGAAGAATGTAGGGCGGAACTCTGGTCCGCCCGTGTTGGAGCGTGGGGACGAAACTCCTCTCCTTGCCGTTGGAAAAAAGGACGTCCGCCCCCTCGCCGCATCTGGGCGGACCGGAGTTCCGCCCTACATTCGGTCTTCGTCCCGACGTTTAGGCCGGCGCTTTTCCTTCGCTTGCGGCAGGCAGTGTACGAAGGCGGCGAGGATTCGTTCCGTCGGCGGTCACTCCGCCAAATCGCTCGCCAACCGCGCCCAGCGGGCGGCCGTCGCCACGGCCGCCGCTCCCGTTCCATCGTTCGGTCGGCCGGCGGCGGTCGTCGTTCGGCGGCGCTCCAAATCCCGCGCGACGGCGTCGGCGGCTTTCGCCCAGCGCAACAGGCCGACGCTCTCAAGCCCGCCCACCAACCGTCGCCAACGCGCGCGGGTGCGGTCGTCGCTTCGCATCAGACCGTGCGACAACAGATCGCCCAACGCCGTGCGGAACTCTTCCATGACGCGCGCTTCGGGGAGCGAATCGTCGGACCGCGCCGCACGCGCTGCTGTCGAATCGCCGGCGGCTTCGTCCGGCGCGGCGGCGTCGACCCCCGGCGGCCGGTCGATCCACGGCAGCACCGCGGTGCGACGTCCGGCGCTTTCCACCACCACCGCGATCGGCCTAATCTCCAGGCCGTCGTGCGTCGGCCGGGCGAACCCCGCCACGAACTTGACGGCTCGGTCGCCGTGCGGCTCCAGGGCGTCGACCAACGCCTCGAACCCTTCGCGGGCGACCTCGTGGAACGGATGGACGAGCCGCGCCGACCCGCCGACGGCGTCGACCAACCGGGCCTCCAGCCGTTGTTCGATCGGGTGGAAGGCGGCCTCTTCGACGGCCGCGATCGGCCAGACGTGCAGACCGCGACCGGCGCGCCGCGGACCGATCGACGCCGGCGGCGCGGCGGCCGCCAGCGTCCGCACCTCGGCGAACGACTCGGCAACCAGCGGCGGGTTCAACTTCTCGAACTCCCACGCCTGCGGATGGACCGCCAGCGCCGCCCGCCCCAACGTCAGTCGGCCGCCCGCCGAGCGCGTCACCTTTTCGACCAGAAAATGCCCGCGCACCAGCGACGCGAGACTGTTCCCCCGGCTCACCGATCGGTCCGCAAGCCGCCACAACGGCGTGCCCGACGCGGCCAGCGTCGTTCCCGGCGGATCGTCGTTTTTCGGATACGGAAAGACGCGGTCGAGCGGCGCGACGCCCCCGCTTTCCGCGAACCACGCCGTCAGCGTCACGCCGGTGGCAGTGATCTCGGCCCCACACCCCAGGCCGGTGAATCGCGTCTTGCCGATCTCGGCCGACCGATCGACCGGCAGCCCCCGTACGAGCGGCGGCGGCAGGTCGGCGGGGTTGGCGCGGACGGCGTCGCACCGCAGAAACCACTCGCCGACGGCGTCGACGAGCTGCGTCGCCCGGAACGACGAGTCGCGTTCCTGGTGGCGCCGCTCGGCGTCAAGCAGCTCCGCGACCACCTCGGCGAAATGAGTGAGGCCGTCGGCCCGCGCCGACTTTTCCAGCCGACGGAAGCGGTCGCGGAGGGTCGCCGGCAGCTCGGCGAACCCCATCTCGAAAACCTCGGCGAAGAGCGTCTCGGCGTCGGTGAACAGGGCGGTCGGCACGGCCGGGGGCGTGTCGCCGCTCCAGACCAAGCCGGCCGTCTTCCCGTCCCGGGCGAGCCGCCGAAACGCCCACACCGCCAGCGCCGCGTGCCGACACGGCGCCGGCTCGTTGCAGTCGCAGCGGGCGTAGTTCAGATCGCCGGGTGCAAGGAAGCGGACCACGGCCGCGTCGTCCAGAAAACGGGCCGACGGCTTCGCCGATCGCACCGCTTCCACCAGCACCCCCTCGCGCCAGCGGGCTTCCAGTTTGCGCAGCGCCGGCTTGGCGTAAGCGGCGGCCAGCGCTTCGTCGGACCAAGTCGCGCCGGGATCCCAGTCGACGGCGACGGACGGCGCGGCGACGACGGCCGCCTGTTGGTACGCCAGCACGGTGCGAACCAGGTGGCGGCAGACGCCGCCGGCCGGGCAGGTGCAAACGCCGTCGTCCAGCGTCCTGCCGATGGTGCAGACCGGTCCGTCGCTCCAAACGGCCACAAGCGCGCCGTCCGATTTTTCCTCGAACGCGGCGGTCGTCGAACCGGCGGCCACCTCCTGTTGCGCTTTGCGCACGTTCCCCCGGTTGCTGTACGACTCCAAATCCGTCACACTAAGGGCGAGAAGGTCGGCGCGCGGCGCCATCGGTCCCTCTTTTCCGGAGTCGAAGTCTCGTGAGCGAAGTCAAGGTCGATTCGATCACCGGCGACGCCGACACTACCGCCCGCCAACGGGCCGCCGCCGTGCAGCTCGGCATCCCCAAAGTCCAACGGCACCTGTTCCTCTGTTGCGACCAGACCAAGCCGGAGTGCTGCTCGAAGGAGCGGTCGCTCGTCGCGTGGGACTATCTTAAGCGCCGGCTGAACGAATTGAAGTTGACCGGCGACGGCGGCGTCTACCGCACCAAGGCCAACTGTCTGCGCGTCTGCCTGGGCGGACCGATCGCCGTCGTCTACCCCGAAGGCGCGTGGTACGGCGAATGCGACCCGCCCGTCCTCGAAAAAATCATTCAAGAGCATCTCGTCGGCGGCAAGGTGGTCGAAGAACATCTGTTCATTCAGAAACCGCTAAGCGCCGCCGATCCGACCGACTGACGTCCCGCCGTCAGCCTCTTCGTTCAGATCGTCGAGCAGCGTCTGCACCGCCGACTGCAACCGCTCGGTGAGGTCGGCGGCGGTCGTCGACCGATCGGTCGGCACGGCGATCGGCTCGCCGAACCGCGCCACCGCCCGGCGGTCGGCGTGGACGGTCGGGTATTCGACTTCCAGCACGTCTTCCTCGAGCTTGTCGATCGTCTCGGCCAGCCGTTCGATCGACGGTTTACTTGTGAGGTAGCCGACGGGGTAGCTGAAAAGTTGTACGACGAAGAACAGATCTTCCAGGTCGTCGGCCGCCAGGCGGTGGTCGGCGGCGGCGGCGGCCGGGTCGTCGCGCCGCCGAATGGCGGCGCGCCGGGCGTCTTTAACCCGTTCGGGAATGGTCGGCGCCGGCCGTGTGATATCGTACCGCCGTTCAATGCCGGCTAAGACGACGTCGACCAACTCCTGCCGCCGCAGGTTCACGTCGGTCGACCGCACGACGCCCAGGTATTGCAGTTCCTTCAGCGACAACAATCCCGACGCCAGTCGCAACACCCGCTCGACGGGTGTAAGATCCGGCCGCGGCCGCCACCACAGCCGTCGTTCCAACCGTTCGAGCGTTTGCAACAAACTCGGCAGCGGATCGCCGACGTACCAGCATTTCAATGCGCAGGGAAGTAGATGCACCGGACGGTCGCTTTTCCGCGCCGCCGCCAGGGCGATGGCCGCCGCGCCGTCGCGGAAGCCGCGGACGACGTCATTCGAGTGGTAGACATCCCCTTCGGGAAAAACCACGAGGGGATTAAGACGGTCGCGCAGCACTTCGACGGAGGTGCGGAAGGCGTGCAGATCGTTGGTTTCGCGGTCGATGCTGAAGCAGCCGTGCGCCTGCAGCGACCAGCGGTCGAACCGACTGGCGGCGGCGAACACCTGCCAGGCGGTGAGAAAGAAGAACGGCCGACCGACCCGGCAGCCGGCTTCCAGCAGAAGGTAGGAGTCATAGTGGAAGGAGTGATTCGGTGCGACGAGGACGCCGGACCGCTGGTCTAAGAGCCGGCGGACGGCGTCGAGGTTTTCAATCTGAATGTCGACGAACCGCTGATCGCGTTCGAGGGTGCGCAGCCGACGGCGTCGCACCAGATAGACCCAGGGCGGCAGGCAGCGCGGCGGCCAGTGCCGCGGCGGCGCGCCGAACGGCTGCCGGTTCATGGCGCGCCCGGCTCCGGCGCCGCGACCGCCGGTGTAAGAACAACCGCCGGCCGGCGCAGCGGCGGGGGCGGCGGCGTGTACGAAAGTACGTCTTCCGTCCGACCCGTTCTCACGGGAAACCGGCCGATGGCGTCGCGGAACAGCCACCACGCGGCCATCCAGTAAACGACGAGCCAGCCGAAGATGCAAGCGATGAACGTATTCAGCTCGTTGGACGGCCCGGCGGACATGACATTGGAATCGGTGAACGCCGTCGCGGCGACGACCAGCCAGGGGAAGGAAGACATGTAAGTCATTCCGACGACGTCGGAACCACTTCTGAAGAACATCATGAAGGGGATGAGGACGACGCCGAAGAGCATCTGTCCGAACCCGCAAAGGAAAACAGCGACGCCGAAGGTCGCCGACATCGCGGTGACGGTGCGTTCGTAGCGCAGCGAAAGATTGACGCCGAGCGCCGCCAGAAAGAATCCGTAAATGGCGACGGCGACCATCAGGCACGGGACAGCCAACACCGACAACGAGCCGTCGACCACGCCGAGGGCGTAAAGCGGCGCCATGACCACCGAGGCCGTCAGTAAGAGTTTCAGACTGCCGATGAGTTTCGCTCGGACGATTTCCTGCGCCGAAAGCGGGGTTGACAGGAGTGACACCCAGCAGTCGCGGTCGCGCTCGGCGCCGAACGACGACGAGGCGCGGCTTACGGTGAGGATGTAAAACATGAAGATTAGCACGGTGCCGAGGAAGCGGAAGACGATGCCGTTGACTGTGTTGGCGTTGTCGAAGAAGTCGCCGCCATAACCGTCTTTATTGGGAATGAAGACGGCGATGACCATCACCGTATAGGCTCCGCCGATCAGCAGGACCGTAACTAGTCGACTGACGAACCGGCGCCAGGCGGGGGCCGGTCGGCGTTCGATCCGCCATTCCTTCCACAGCATGGGGTTTTCGGAATCGAGCGGCAGGTCGCCTCGGCCGGTGCCGGGCAGCTTCCAACCGGGGGCGTCGGACCGAACCTTCTGAGGTCGGCCGGCGGTTTCCAGGTATTGCGTTCGCACCTTCCAGATGGTCCAAGTCAGAAAGAGCGCGGTGAGGGCGAAGTGGATGCCGACGTACCACGCGGTCAGCCAAAGAAGATCGTCGTCGGCCAGCGGCGAAAAGCCGTTGCCCAACTGAATACCGACGACGAGCGGATGCCCGGCCGACAGGAACTCCGTCGCTGTTTCATGGGTGATGGTCAAACCATCGACGATCGGCTGGCCAAGGGTTAGTTCTCTCGCCAGTTCGACGGACAGGGATCCGAGAACCGACGTTAAGAGCGGTAGGAAGAGTAAGAAGACGAGCGTCATGTAGACGTTGGTGGTCGCGGTCTTCACCTGGTTCGCGTAGACGGAGGCGACCAGGGAGAGGCCGGCGACGGACGCGATGGTGGCGATGCTGATCGCGCCCAGGACGGCCACGCGGTTGAAGTCGATGCCGCCGAAGAAGGTGGCGAAGAAGAAGAGCGGCAGGCCGGCGAGCACCAGTAGGACGGCGTTGGCCGACCGGGCGGCCCACTTGCCGAAGATCAACTCGCGGTTGGTGAGGTCGGTGGCGAAGAGGTAGTCGAGCGTTTTACGCTCTTTCTCGACGACGATTGCCGGCGCCACGAAGGCGGGGGTCATCAGCAACACCGCGACGATCTGAAAGAACGCCGTCTGTGAAAAGAAGTAGCTGCCGAAGCGGGCGGCCTGCATGATCGCCCGGTTCGATCCATCGCCGTACATCCAGGATTGGCTGTAGGTGGTGGCGTACGACGACCCCATCACCGCCAGCAGAATCAGCGCGAACGACGCCCGCAGGAAGTAATAGCGGCGACGGCGCTGCAGCGACCTCATTTCCCATTCGCAGATCGGACCGAGCAAGGCGAAACGCACGGTGAAAGCTCCTGGGGACGGTCGGTCGTCGCATCCTTCGACGCCGGTCGTTGTACCAAAACGCCGCCGATCCGAAAAACAGCGCTACGCCTGCTGCGCGTCGACGGCGGTCGACAGGCGGTCGGCCAACGCGCGATGGGCCTCCGGCACACCGGCGGCCTCGGCCTTGTCGAGCAACCGACGGGCGCTGGACCAATGCCGTTTTTCGACGGCAAGCTTCGCCCCTTCCAGCGCCATCGCCGCGGGCGGCGGCGACTCCGGCTGTTTCCACACCCGCTCGTAGGCGTCGAGCGCCAATTCGACGTCGCCGGCCCGCTTCAACACGCGGGCCACCCCCACCAGCCCCTCCGTCGAGATGCGCGCCCCCGCGTGCAGCTTGCGGTACTTCTGATACCACTCGACGAGCCGTTCGGCGTCCTCGGGCGGCACTTCGCGCTTCAGACCCATTTCGGAAAAGTAGTCGCTGATCTTGCGATAAACCGGAACGCGGTCGGCCGTCGGCGCGACGCGAACGCCGTCGTCGTCCTCGGCTTGCACCGCTTTCGCCGCCGAGCGGCGAGGCTTGGAGGTCGGCGGCTCGGCGAGGGGAATCACGTCGTCTTTCGGCGACCGTTTCGGCTTGCGGGCCGGCGGTTCGTCGTCGTCCAACGCCAACGGAATCGGCTCGAAACTCTGCGACGCGGGCGTCTCCACCGAATCGAACGTGACCGACGCCTTCTTTAGTTTCTTGCGACGGCGCTTCGGCGACAGATCGACCTTGAAATACCAGCTCATGAAATCGTAGCCGTCCGATTCCACCCACCGCAGCTTCAGCGCCAGAAGTCCGGTGCTGAAGCCTAAGATCGTCCCCGTGATGTGCGCCAAGTACGCGACGCCCGATCCCGTTCCGGAAAGCGTTTGACTGAACAGGTCGCCGACGAACCAAAAGCCGATGACCCAAAGCGCCGACCATTCGACGACGCCGGCGCGCAACACGAAGAGAATCCAGAAGAAATACAACATGCGGACGTCGTTGCGCGGAAAGAGGGCGGCGACCATTCCGGTGACGCCGCAAATGGCGCCGCTGGCGCCGACCAGCCCCAACGAACCGAGCAGCAGGTGGCCGGCGCTGGAAACGGCGGCCGCCACCAGGAAGAAGGCGAGATATTTAAGATCGCCGAGTTCCGAGTTGACGGCGCAGCCGAACAGCGTCAGAAAGAGCATGTTGAACACGAGGTGAAAGACGCCGCCGTGCAGGAAGGCGCAGGTGACGAACGACCACGGCTGCCGCGTCCAGCCGTGCCGTTCCATCATGTCCAATAGTTCCTGAACTTCGATTTGCTTTTCGGCGTCCATCAACTCCAACGGCTCGGCGTACAGTTCGAGGAACTGGTCTTTGGCGTTCGTGGGATAGAGGACGAGCCATTCGCTCCACTCGCCGGGGACGGCGACCTGTAAGACGAACAGCGAGATGCAAGTGGCGACGATGCCGAGGTTGGCGTAAGGGATCCGGTAAAAGACCTTCAGAAAGCCGATCGGCACAATCAAGAACACGGACGTCTCCTAACGTGACGACGAACGGCGGTTTCGGCGCAAAGGATCGAGGTCAAGTCGAACCGGCGGCGGTCGGCGGCCGGCGGTTTTCCCATTTCAGTTCGGCGGAACTTTTCCGCAGGTAAAGCGGCTCCAACGCCCACGGGTCGTCGCGGCGGCCGGCGGTGTACAGACACTCGGCGACATGCCAGGCGGCGGCCGCCGTCGGCGCCCGCAAACCCTCGGCCGCGAACCGTACGCCCGGCGGCAGCAGCGCGGCGAAACGGTCCAACCCCGGACCGGCGGCGTAGACCTCGGGCGCCAGACCGGCGGCCCAGTCCGCCGCCGTCTTCACCTCGGCCACGTCTTCCGACGGCAGCGACCGCGTCAAGCTTCCGGCGGCGTTCCGCGTGAAGAGAGCCGTGTAGACGTTCGTCTGCTGGGCGTCGGCGACCGCCGACACCGTCGCCGCGTCGGCCGGGGCGTCGTGGGCGGCGACCGTCAGCGCGTCGACCGCGACTACCGGTGTCTTCGAGACGTACGCCAACATCTTGGCCGCCATGATCCCCACCCGCAGCCCGGTGTAACTGCCCGGCCCGACGTCGACGACGATCAGTTCCAGGTCGGATGCTTTCCAGGCGCGGTTTCGCAGCAGGTGCTGCACCATCGGCAAGAGATCGCGGGCGTGTTTGCGGGCGGCGGTCGGCCGAACGGTTTCGACGAGTCGACCGTCGTCGACCAAGCCGACTTCGCCTTCTCCGCCGCTGGTTTCCAGAATCAACGCGCGCATGATTCCTCGATCGTGCATCGACGGGCCGCCCTCTTAAAGTAAGAGACGCGGGCCGCGCCGGAAAGAATGGTTTACGGACGAGACGGTTCGCGCGGGGCGTCCGGTTGCGCCGCGGACGGTTGGTCGCCGTCGTAGTAGCGGTGGAACAGTTCCCAGGCGCAGGCCGGCCCGCGGCGGGCGTACCGGCGGCGTATCCAGAAGTTGCGCCACACCATCCGCCAGTAGCCGACGCGCTCGAAGCGGCGGGCCGACACCGTCGCGGGGACGTTCAGATAGGTCCAGCCGCCGGTCTTTTTCCAACGCAGCGACAGCTCGACGTCTTCCATCAGCGGTTGATCGGGGTAGCCGCCGGTCGACGTGATCCACGTCCGACGGAAGAACTGCACCTGATCGCCGTAGGCCATTCCGCTGAAGCGGGCGCGAAGGAAATCCCAGGCTTCGACGGCGCGGCACGACCACCAGGGGCGGTCGAACCGGTGGCCCAAGCAGCCGCCGACATGCCGGGGGCGGCGCACGGCCCAGTCGCGCACCGCCGCCAGCGCGGTCGGCGGCAGCAAGGCGTCGGCGTGCAGCACGACGACTACGTCGCCGGCGGCCGCCGCGACGCCGACGGCGACCTGACCGCCGCGCCCCTTGTTCGGCGCCAAAAGCACGGTCGCGCCGTGTCGACGCGCGACGCCGACGGTGTCGTCGCGCGAACCGCCGTCGACGACGATCCGTTCCTCGGCCGGCTGATTTTGGCGGGCCAGCGCGACGAAGACCGCTTCCAGTCCCGATTCCTCGTTGAGCGCGGGGATGACGATGGAAAGGGTCGGCGTCACGACGGGGAGTCGACGGCGGCGGTCGAACGGACGGCGTTTTCCGCTTGGTAGGCGGCCCAGGCTTCGGCGTCGTCGAGGTCGCGCAGCGGCGGCAGGCGGTCGACGGTCAGGCCGCAGCGGAGACAGGCGGCGTTTTGGTCGGCGGCGGCGTGTTCCGTCGACCAACGCACGTCCGCGAAGAGGCCGGCGACGTATTTCCGAGAAGCGAGGAGGTAGTAGCCGCCGTCGAAGGCCGGCCCCAGGGCGACGTCGGAGCGGTCGAGACGACGGACGGCGTCGGCGATGACGGTGGCGTTGACGTCAAGGCAGTCGGTGCCGACGGCGACGACGGCCTTGGGCGGGGCGCCGGCGGTGAACTCGCCGGCGAAGGCGCGGCGGAAGAGGGCGTCGAGCCGGCCGCCGAGGTCGAGGTCGGGTTGCGCCTCCCAGCGGTCGACGAAGTCGTCCCAAAGTGCGAAGTCGGCGGCCGCGCCGCCGGCGTACCAGCCGAGCGTGACGTATGATGAATTATCGGGAAGAACGGGCGTCTTCCGCAACGGATCGAGCGACGCCAGGATTCTTCCGACCCAGTCGGCATAGAGCCGGGCGGCTTCGACGGCTCCGAGCGCGGCGGCGAGACGCGTTTTCACGCGGCCCGGCGTCGGATGCTTCAAAAATACCGCGACGACCACCGTCATGACGACGAATCCACCGGAAAAAGAACGCCGGTCGGTCGTCCGACCCGTCCAAGATGAAGAAAACTGGTGGATGCTTACCGGAATGAGGGTGTGATTCCCATCGTGAGACAGGAAATCTTCGGACGTTTCGGGAGCGACGACTTGTAAATCTTCCGAACCGAATTTCCGCCGGGAATGTCTCAAGGAGGGTTAAGACCATGAACGGCAAAGGGTTGAAGAGGGTCGACGAACCAATCCATTCGGCGAAGTGTCGAACGGCATGAAAGGTGCGGAATTATCCCTCGACGAGACTAAGTGAAAACAGTCTCGCGGAAACAAACGAGACAACGATCTGGAGCGTATAGAAGTCGTCCCTCGACGCGAGTAACGAATCGGTCCCGTTCGTGCAAGGTGAAGTTCCCAGTGGGAACAGAACCGCGAAAGGCGCGAACCCGGCCGACGAACCCTCGGAGAATGAACTCCGCATGTTCCCGTTGAAGCGGCCGCCGCGAGGCGGAACCGCGGGCGAAGTCGAAAACCGCTTCCGTTCGAGTCCAAGCCGCTCGGTCTTCCGAATCGTTCCAAGCGATCGAACCAAACCCTCGTTGCGTTGACCATCGCGCGAGCCGTGGACGCACACAAGGAGGTCGACAGTGAACCGTTACCGCCATCCCGCGATCAAGCAATTGGCCGATCAGCAGATCCGCTATGCGCCGCACGAGCGGAAAGCGGAACAACTGCTGCGCGCCGAGGCGTTGCTGGGCGAAATCGAGCTTGAGAAGAGCTACCCGTACCAGTACGTGGCGTTCCGGATCACGGAGTACCGCCCTGACGTCTACCCCGACCTGATGCTAAAGGGGGGCGACCTGTCGCACGACCTGCACGGCTTCATCGAAGACGTGTCGGGGGCGGCGAACCTGGCGCCGACCGAAGTGGGCGAACCGGTGTTGACCGTCGAAGAGGTCAGCAAGCGGTTCAACATTTCGACGAAGACCGTGAATCGGTGGCGGCAACGGGGATTGGTGAGCCGAAGATTTTTGGTGGGTGGACGCAAGCGCGTCGGTTTCCTACAGTCCTCAGTCGATCGATTCGTGGACCAGCACCCCAGCGAAGTCGAACGCGGCAGCCGCTTCAGCCAATTGACGGACGAGGAGAAGGTTTTGATCGTGCGGCTTGGCCGCCGGTTGGCCGCCGTTCCTTCCGCCAGTTTGGCTAAGATCAGCCGAAGGATCGGCCGACGATTGCATCGCAGCCCGGAAACGATCCGCTACACCATTAAGAACCACGACCGGGAACATCCCGACCAGGCCATCTTTGTAAATCAGCGTGGACCTTTGAACGACGACGCCAAGAACAAGATCTACAACGGTTTCCGTCGCGGGATCTCGATCGACGCGCTGGCCGAGAAATACGGCCGCACCCGTTCGAGCATCTACCGCATCGTGAACGAGGTGCGCGCGGAGCGCATCCTCGCCCTGCCGGTCGAGTACATCCACCACCCGTCGTTCGACGACGAAGCGGTGGAAGCGGAGATCCTGCAGGAGACGCCGATCGTCGGCGCCACCGGCCCCTCGCGGGCGCCGTCGGGCCTGCCGCCGTACCTTCAAAGCCTGTACGAGGTTCCGCTCTTGTCGCGCGAAGAGGAATTCCACCTCTTCCGCCGCATGAACTTCCTCTTGTGCAAGGCCAAACTGCTGCGCGACGGCCTCGACCCGGCCCACGCCCGCTCCAACGTCCTCGACGAAATCGAGACGTTCCAAGAGAAGGCGCAGGAAGTCAAGCAGCAGATCATCCGCTCGAACCTGCGTCTGGTGGTGTCGATCGCCAAACGGCACGTATCGACCACGACCAGCTTGTTCGAGTTGATTTCGGACGGCAACGTCTCGCTGATGCGGGCCGTCGAGAAGTTCGACTTCGGCCGCGGCTTCAAGTTCTCCACGTACGCCTCTTGGGCGATCATGAAGAACTTCGCCCGGACCATCCCGGCCGAGAACAACCGGCGCGACCGGTTCGTCACCGGCCAGGAACTGGCCTTCGAGCTGACGCCCGACGGCCGCGGCGACCAGTACGAGGCCGAAGCGTCGCACCAGCAGCTTCAGGCGGCGGTCAAGCGCATTCTGTCGCGGCTCGACGAGCGCGAGCGGAAGATCATTCAGTCGCGCTTTGGGCTGGGCGACCGCACCGCGCCGCAGACCCTTGAGGAACTGGGCACGCGGTTCGGCGTGACCAAGGAACGGATCCGCCAAATCGAAGCGCGGACCATCAGCAAGCTGCGTCGGTTCGCGGCCGAGGAAAAACTCGACCAGTCGTTCCTCGACTGAGCCGACGACGAATGAAGTTTCGCGGGCGGAGGTCTTCCTCCGCCCGTTGCATTTCTTGCCCGCCGCCCGCCGCCCGCCGCCCGCCGCCCGCCGCTGGAATTCGGTGAAGTGATTCTGTTTGCTTTTCTTCGACGTTGTGGTGCGCCCGTCTCGGCTGCAACGAATCATCGTAACGCCGACTCTGTTGGTTCGTGCAGCCGGGACGGCCGCACCACAAGGATTTCAGGCCGTCCGTCGCCGTGTCGGTAGAACGACGGCGTTGGGACGACCGGGGACGACCGGGGTCGAACGTCGAGGGAGCGGAACGTGGGTTGGAAGTTGACCGCCGTCGGCGAGGTGTTGTGGGATCTGCTGCCAGGGGGTCGACAGTTGGGTGGGGCGCCGGCCAACGTCGCGTTCCACGCCAAGGGGCTGGGGGCCGACGCCGCCATGATCTCACGGGTCGGCGGCGACGACCTTGGCAGGGAGATCCAGGCGGCGCTCGCCCAGCGAGGTCTGCCCGTCGACCTGTTGCAAGTCGATCCGACGGCGCCGACCGGTACGGTGGCGGTGGAAGTCGACGCCAACGGCCAGCCGAGCTACACGATCGTTGAAGACGTCGCCTGGGACCGATTGACCGCCACCAACGCCGCCCTGGAACGAATGACCGCCGCCGACGCCGTCTGTTTCGGCAGCTTGGCGCAGCGGACGCCCGCCGCCCGGGCCGCCGTCCAAGAACTCGTCGCCCGGTCGAAAATCGGCCCTCGGCCCGCGCTCGTCGCCTTCGACGTCAACCTGCGGCCGCCGTTCGTCGACGCTGCGATCGTCGCGTCGTCGCTGGCGGCGACCGACCTCTTGAAACTGAACGACGGCGAACTTGACTGGTTCGCCGCGACGTTCGGTTTGACCGGCGACGCGAAGGCGCGGATCGCCGGCTTGGCGACGCGGTTCGGCCTTCGCGGCGTCGCCCTCACGCGCGGCGGCGACGGCAGCCTGCTGTACGTCGACGGCCGGTGGTCGGACTACGTCGGGCCGCCGGTGAAGGTGGTCGACGCCGTCGGCGCCGGCGATTCGTTCACCGCCGCCGTGCTGTTGGGCCTGTTGAACGGTTGGGAGTTGGACGACGTCAACCAACGGGCCAACGCGGTCGCCGCCTTCGTCTGCACGCAGCCCGGCGCCACCCCGACCCTGCCCGACGCGCTCGCCCGCCCATTCCTAAACGGTTGACGGTCGCGCGAAACCGAAGGTTGTTTTCGCGGGTAGAAAGGGCGTCGGCCGCGAGCGAGTTCGCGCCGTCCCCATCTTTCGCCGCGAGAGGCCGCCATGAAAAATATTCGTCGCCAGACGGCGTTCGCCGTCGCTGTCCTCGCCGTCGGTTTCACGAATGGCGCCGTCGGGTTTTACGATTCAGACAACGCTCCGCTGAAGAAGGCGGTTCCCCTCGACGCCGAATGGGTGAAGCCGTCGGCGTCCAACCGATTCCCCGAAACCACCGCCGTCATCGTCGGCCGATTCCCCCGCCACTCCAGCGAGTTCTACGAATGGCGCTTCCGTGAACTGCGGTATCGCGTCCGCCACAACCCTGACGATTTGACCCCGTACGACGACTTGGCCGTCGCATACTTCCGCGCCGGCGAGCCGCAGCGCGGCATCGACCGCCTGCTTGAAAAAGACGAACGCAGCCCCGGCTCGTTTACGACCAACGCCAACCTCGGCCTTATGTTCGTTCGGCAGGGGGATCTTAAGACGGGGATGGAACGACTGGGCCAAGCCGTCGACGCGGCCCCCGCCGATCAACGCGACCGCGTGCGGCTTCAATTCAGACTGGTCGATCACTTGCTGCTTCGCCAAAAATACGATGCGGATCCCGACGCCGCCGTCGAGGGAGAGAAGGATGAGAGCAGCCCTTCGTGGACGTTCGCCGAATCGTTGACGGCGTGTAAGAGCGACCCGACGACTAAGGAAGAAATACTCGCCGTCATTCCGCTTTTGGCGTCGTTCGTCGTCAATGAGGACTTCGAGCCGAGGGTTGCATTGGAAGCGTTGGCCGACGTTTTGACGCACTACGCGACGTTGGACGCGAACGTCATGTTGCCGCGGCTGGCGGCGATGGCGTACCTGAAGGCGGCCGACGCCGCGCGAAGCTTGCCGGAGCGACGCCGCCTGCGCGGTCGGGCCGGCGCGGCGTTGCAAGGTTCAACCACCACCCTGGAAGCGCTTGAGAAGGATTTCGAGGCCATGGCGACCAGCGCCGGCGAGTGGTCGGACGAAATCTGGATGAAGGAAGTCATCTGGATCACCAACGGCCAAGACCCGGAAAAGGAGTTTGCAAACCTCTTCTTCGCGGCCGACGCCGATCCGCACCCCGTTTCCGTCACGCGGTCGGCGTGGGTTCTGTCGGCGGCCGTAGGGCTGTTGGCGGCGGTCGGTCTAGTCGCCGTCGGTCGGCGCCGTCGGTCGGCGTCGGCCGCCGACGCTCCAAACTGTTGACGAACGTGCCCACAAAACGGTGGCGAACGCGGGGTTGAATCCGGGCGGGTTCACTGTAGACTGTCGTATCTCATTGCGATCGGTGGTTGTTCGACGAGGGTCGAGCGCCGCCGTTTCGCTTTCGACAAGGCCGCGGAACTGTTTTAGCGGGTGAGACGCCGGCCGACGCTGGCCGCCCGAAAACGACTCCCGGCGACGACGCCGAAACGGAAAGCTGTTCGATCATGGTTCGATCACGCAAAAAGCACCGCCCGGGAAGCGGCTCCCGATTCACCGCCAAACAACGCCGTGGCTTTCTCAAGAAGGCCCGTGTGAAGAGACGCCTCAAAAATCGCGACTGATCCTGTTTCCGGCGGCGGCCGCTGCGCCGCCGACGTCTGCCGGAGCCAACCATCGCAATGACGGCCCTGCCGCAGCCTGATCGGATGGCGTCCGTCGCGACGTTGCTCGGGCAGATTCGCCAATGCCTCAAGTCGCACGGCGACTTCCTCACCACCCGCGGCCGGGAAATCGCCGTCCGCGTCACCGGATTCACCTGGAACGACGCCCAAAACACGATCACCGCCGAGATTCGTCGACCCGACGAGTCGCCGCTGGTCATCTATCTGCGTCTGCCGACGGAAGACGACGGCCGAATCCGCGCCGTCTGCACCTGCCCGTACTCCGATAAAACCTCGCAGTGCAAGCATACCGCCGCCGCGTTGTACCGATTGGCGTCGATCCTGCAGGAACCGTCGCACCCGCTGCACGTCACCTTCGCCACCCGCAAGGTGCGTCCCGCGTGGTCGAAGTTCTTCGACGAACTCGACCAGATGATGGCCGAGCAACACAAGGCGAAAGAACATACTTCCGCCCCGGCGCAGACGCGCGTCGTCTGGCGCGTCGACCTCATCAACAGCCCCGGGACGATCCAAATCGAGTCGGCCGAGCAGAAGATCGCCAAGGGCGGCGGTTGGACCAAAGGCCGCCGGCTCGACCTGCTCTCGCCCAACGACGGCGTGGGAGCCTACGATGAAGTCGACCTCGCCATCCGCCGCGAGTGCGTCGGCGAACGCTCGCCGTTCGGCTTCTATTCCGACGGCGAGTACGACGTCATGGCCGTGCTCGGCGCGATGGTCGGCTGCAACCGCATTTTCTGGCTGCGCGACCCGACGCAACGGCTTGACGTCCGCAGCGGCGTCTTGGGGTTGGGCATTGAGGAAACGACCGAAGGCTACGCGCTGACGCCGTCGGTCGACGGCCGAACGGCCCGCCCGGGGTCCACCACGCCGTCGATCTACGTCTTTGAAACCGGTGGCGTGTTGTTCGATCCGACCGCCGGTTTGGTGGTGGTGGCCGACGCCGATCCGGTGCAGATGCCGCTCATCTACAAGGTCCACCGCACCAAGCCGGTGCTGCCGCCCGACGCCCGCGAAGACTTGCTGCAACGGCTGCCGCAGTTGGACGGCCTGGTGCCGGTCACGCTGCCCGAAGGTCTTCGCGGCGAGGCGACCCCCGCCGACGCCCGCTACTACCTGCGGCTTACCCCCGGGCAACCGGTCGGTCTACGGGCGGAAGTCCGCGTGCGTCCGTCGCCTGGCGGCGGCTACCTCGTTCCCGGCGAAGGACCGAAGGAAATCGCCGGCTGGAACGAAGGCCGACGGCTCGTCTTCCAGCGGTCGCTCGACGGCGAACGCTTCGGCGCCAGCGCTCTGGCCGAGCGGTTGAAGATCGGCGACGCCATCCCCGACAGCCCGTTCGAGTACCGCATCGACGTCGACGACGACGCGCTCGACCTCGTGCTGCGGCTGCAGAACGAACCGCCCGACGACCCGGTGGTCGAGTGGCCCGCCGGCCGGCAGACGACCGTCGCCGGTGAAATCCGTTCGACTTCGCTGCGGGTGCAGGTCGACGACGGCCGCGACTGGTTCGGCTTCAAGGGGACCGTCGAACTCGACGGCGAGTCGATCGCCCTGACGGCGCTGCTCGACGCCCTGCGCACCGGCCGGCGGTACGTGGCCGTCGGCGGCGGCAAATGGGCCAAGATCGAGCAGTCGTTCCGCGAGCGTCTGGGCGCCCTCGACGACGTCGTCCAGCGGTCGCGCAGCGGTTTGGAAATCTCGGCCGCCGCCGCCCCGTTGCTGGAAGACCTCGTCCGCGACGACGGCGCCCTGCAGGCGTCGAAAACTTGGGCGCTCGTCGTCCATCGGCTCGACGCGGCGCAGACCGTTCACGTCGAACCGCCGCCCACCCTCACCGCCGACCTCCGCGACTATCAGCGCGACGGTTTCGCCTGGCTGAAACGGCTGTCCACCTGGGGCGTCGGCGGCATCCTGGCCGACGACATGGGCCTGGGCAAAACCCCGCAAACCCTGGCCGTGCTCATCGACCGCCGCGAACTCGGTCCGGCGCTGGTCGTCGCGCCGACCTCGGTCGGTTTCAACTGGCAGCGCGAAACCGAACGGTTCGCGCCGACCTTGCGAACGCTGGTCTACCGTGATCTGGACCGCGACCAAACGATTCAAGGCGCCGGTCCGGGCGACGTGGTCATCGTCAGCTACGGCCTGTTGCAGCGCGACGAAGACAAGTTCGCCGGCCGAAAGTGGGGCACCATCGTCTTCGACGAAGCCCAGGCGCTGAAGAACGCGCAGACGAAGACGGCCCACGCCGCCCGTCGGCTCGACTCCGATTGGCGGATCGCCCTCACCGGCACGCCGGTCGAAAACCACCTCGGGGAATTGTGGAGCATCTTCCGCGTCGTCTCGCCTGGACTCTTCGGCAGTTGGGAACGGTTCCGCGACCGATTCGCCGACGCCATCGAAAAACAGCGGGATTTGTCGCGCCGCAAGGCGCTGGCGCGGGTCATTCGGCCGTTCGTCCTACGGCGGACGAAGGCGGAAGTGCTAAGCGAACTGCCGCCGCGCACTGAAATCCGCCTCACCGCCGAGCTGTCGACCGAAGAACGCCGGCGGTACGAGGAATCGCGGCTGGCGGCCCTCGCCCGTCTTTCCGGCACCTTGGCCGAGCCGGGCAAAGACCGTCGGTTCGAGGTGCTGGCGGCGATGACGCGCCTGCGTCAGTTGTCGTGCCACCCACGGCTCGTCGACGAAGGTTGGATCGGCGGCTCGGCGAAGCTGGACCTGTTTCTGAACCTGGTCGACGAACTCCGCGAAGGCCGGCACCGGGCGCTCGTCTTCAGTCAATTTACGACCCTGCTCGGCGTGGTGCGCGAAGCGCTCGACCAACGGAAAGTTCGCTACCAGTACCTCGACGGCCAGACGCCGGCGCGGGAGCGGCAGGTGCGCGTCGACGCCTTCCAACGGGGCGAAGGCGACCTGTTCCTGATTTCGCTGCGGGCGGGCGGGACCGGCCTCAACCTGACGGCGGCCGACTACGTCGTCCATCTCGACCCGTGGTGGAACCCGGCGGTGGAAGACCAGGCGACCGACCGTGCGCACCGCATCGGTCAGACGCGTCCGGTGACGGTGTATCGGCTCGTCGCCCAGGGAACGATCGAAGAGGAAATCCTCCGGCTGCACGCCGACAAACGGGACTTGGTCGCCGGCCTCTTGGAAGGGGCCGACCGGGCCGGCAAGATGACGACCGAAGAACTGATTTCACTCATCCGCGGCGACAACACTGTCGCCCACGACCCCGACCCCGAGCCGGAACCGGGCACCGTCGAGGAACCCGAGGACGCGCTGCCGGAGTGACGACGGATCAGCGGTCGAGGTTCTTTGCGCCCCGGACGGCCGTTTGCAGGTGCGGCGGAACGACCCGGGCGAAGACGGAACGGCCGGACCGTTCGACCGTTTCGACGCCGGCCGTCGGCATCGCGCGGCGCAGCGCTTCAACCTGCGACTCTTCCGCGACGATGTAAAACACCGAACCGCCGGCGGCCGTCAGTTCCTCCAGGGCCGGCAGTCCTTGGACGGCGCGGACGGAGCGGCGGCCGTAGTACAACGCCGCGATTGGGTAGACGCTGTTCTTGACCCGCCCGCTTTGCACCGTGTGTAAGAGGCCGGCGGGCGGAATCCATTTCTGAACGGTCGAAGCCAGTCGTCTAAGATCGTCTTCGCCGTCGCGGTTCGCCG
>JBOFFD010000011.1:0-3148 GCA_051648425.1 Planctomycetia bacterium | reverse complement strand
ACTGAATCTCGCGGGCCAACTTGGCGACGAGGTCGGCCACCACCTTGGCGACCAACACTCGGGCCGCCGCCAGCACCGCTTCGTTCATGAGATGTTTGGTCGTTAAGATCGCTTTGAGCAAGGTCGGATTCGGTTGCGCTCGCGCTAAAACGTCCGGATTCGTTACCATTTCGTCGATGTGGTAGCGCTCGAGCGCGTCCTTCTCCAACCGTTCGATGGTCTCTTTGGGAAACAAGGTCTGCACTGCGTTGATCCATTCAGGGACGAGGAAGGCCGACGGCCCTAGCCCCCCCGCCCCGGAAGCCGTCTTGCGGACGTTCCGGCCGGCCCCATATTCGCGGTCGTACAGAAAACCAAGGGCGCGGTCGCGCTGAGCGTCGACGCCAATGGGCGTGCAACCGAGCGCCGGGCCGGCCGATTCGCCCATCACCAGCCGCCACCGCAGCAGCCGGCGGTCGGCGTCGGTTCGATCGACGGAAAAGTCTTCCGGCATTTCGGCGGCTCCCGCATCCAGAGTTCTGCGGAAATTTCGTCTATTCGGCGGTCGTCGGCCGACCATTTCTTTCGCATTGGAAAAGCTGTCGTTGACAACGACGCGCAAAACATCAAACTAGAGGTATACCAATCGTACAGTGCGGAATTCTCGAAGATTTTGCAGCCGACTATTCATGGGCGGAGGTTTGCATGCGAAAGCGCACAACGGCGGCGACTTGGATTTCGACGGGCGTCGCCGTCTGGTCGGCGATCGTCGCCGTTTCTTGTCCGTCGACCGTCCTCGCATTGGAACAGGAAGAAATCACCGCCGCCATCAAGCGGGGCATGGACAAGCTTTGGGCCGACCAACAGCCCGAGGGCTGTTGGTACTACGGCAACGACAAACGCTACACGTTGGGCATGACCGCCCTCGCCACCATCGCCCTCTACGAAAACGGCGTTCCCGCGACCGACCAACGACTGCGGAACGCCGTCAAGTACGTACGCGACAACGCCCGCTCCAGCACCGACACCTACAGCGTTTCGCTGTCGACGGTCGTCTTGACGCGCGTAGGGTATCGCGAAGACCGCAGCCTCATCCGCGCGTTGGCCGCTAAAATCATGGCCGGCCAACAAATGACCGGTGGTTGGACCTACACCCTGCCGGTCCTCCGTTCGGAGCAGGAACGAGACATCGGCCTGCTGCCGCCGCGCGGCACCGCGATGGGCGACCTCTCGCTCACGCAGTTCGCCGTTCTGGCCTTGTGGCAGGCGCAGCGCGTCGGCTCGGACGTTCGCGGGTCGATGCAGGCCGTGCGCCAACGGCTTGCTTGGGCGCAGACCAAGGACGGCGGCTGGAACTACCACGGACTGCCCGACACAATCGATACCAACACCATGACCACCGCCGGCGCCTACATGTGGGTGTTGTCGTCGGCCTCCGAAATTCAGCAAGCGCGGAAACGCGGCGACCAAATCGTCCTTCCGCGCGAACCGTTGCGCGCCCGCACCAATACGCCCGGTCTTAGCACGCCGCGGTCCGCCTTGGCCAAGAAGAAGGCCAAAGACGGTACGGAAAAAACCGAAGAGAAGAAGGCCGTCCCCGAAGATCGGCCGGTGGACTTGTACGACGCCCTGGCTAAGAGTTCCATCGCCACGAAAGAGGTGCTTTACAACACGGCCGTTGAAGCGGCAAAGAAAGCGAACCAACCAGAGCCGCCCGAACCCGAGTACACTGTTACTCAGGCGAAACTTCCGCCGCCCATCAACGCCGCGCAGCCCAATCCGCTTCAGAACGACCAACCTTTTCTCCTAAGCCTCGACCGGGTCGGTGTTCACGCCGATCTCAACATCGCGAACGGCTCCCTTTACTACCTTTGGTCGATAGAACGCTTGGGGGTTCTGCTGGGGGCGACCAACTTCGGAAAAACCGATTGGTTCGAGACCGGCGGCGCCGCATTGCTGACCCGTCAGAACATGGACGGCAGTTGGGGCGTCGATGGTGACTTTGAAGGCAAACCCCCGACGCCCGAAATGCTGAAAGATCCCGAATACGGGCCGAAAAACAACGCCGACACCTCGTTCGCGCTTCTGTTTTTGAAGAAAGCCAACCTCGGCAGCGACGTCGCCCGCTACATCAAGCCCGAACAAACCCACCCGTTCATCGTCACCGCACACCCGGAGAAGGAACGGTACATCGTCGCCGACGCCCAGCAGGAAGCCAAGTTCACCACGCTGGCGCTTGCGGTGGCCGCAGCCAAAAGCGGCGAAACCATTCTGATCCGCGGTGACGGCCCTTACCCGGTCGGCGGCTTGATCGTCGACAAACCGCTCACCATCCGGGCCGCCCACGGTTTCACGCCGGTTTTCAAATACGGCCGTCCGGTCGACAAATTGGGCGTCGAGATCGACATCCGCAAATCGGCCGACGCCCGCTGCATGCTCATCGTCAAGGCCGACAAAGTCACGCTTGAGGGCGTCCGCGTTCAACTGGAAACCCCGCTTTCCGAAACCGCGGAATGGTGTGCGATTCGGTCCGACGGCAAAAGCCTCCGGATGCTGAATTGCACGATCTCCGAAGCCCGTCCGCGCGGATCGATCGCCCTCGAACTCGTCGACGCCCCGCGCGTGTTCCTCCGCAACTGTCAATTCACCGGCTTCAAGACCACCTTCGCGGTGAAATCGAGCAAAGTCACCAACATCGCGCTGAAGGATACGATCGTCTACGGTCCCAAATTCATTCAGGCCGTCGGCGCGGGTGAACTCAACCTGTGGTTGGTCGAATCGACCCTCAACTGCGAGAAGGCGCTAGATTTCCAGGATCTGGCCGGCGCGGCCAACGTCGTCGCCGAAAACAACGCCATCCGTGTCGCCGAACTCGTGGCGAACTACGGCCGCGGCGAACGGACCTGGACCGGCCAATACAACCTCTTCGACGCCAAACTTTGGGTCGCCAAAGGGCCGGCCAACGGAATGGCAATCGACGATTTGAACAAATGGAAACGGTTCTGGTCGTCTGAAGAACCCCGCAGCCGCGTCTTGCAGGCGCCGTTCCAAGTCACGCGCTTGCAGATGGGGCCGTTCACTCACGACCACTCCTCGCAGGAATGGTCCATGGATGACGATAAACTTCGCATCGGCATGACCCTGCGGCCGGAAACCCAGATCGGCGCGA
>JBOFFD010000010.1:0-2532 GCA_051648425.1 Planctomycetia bacterium | reverse complement strand
CCGAATCTCCCCCGAGGATTCCCACACCGAACCGATTCATCCCCTCCAAGTCACCGCACGGCCTACCTCGTTCGCCGCCGCTTTCCGCCGCGGCGCGGCCTTCTCGCCGATCGGTCAACGGCGTAGGACGCGCCGCCGCGGAAAGCGGCGGCGAACGAAGACTCTTGTCGCCCGCGGATTTCTACCAATTTCTAGCCATTTCTACCTCATTTGAAGTAGAATACAGTAGAAGTAGATAGAAACGTCGGGGACGCGATCATGGACCCGCTGAAGAACCCGTTCTCGCCGGGGGCCGGTTCGCCGCCGCCGGAACTCGTCGGCCGCGACCCCGTGCTCGAGCAGGCGAAAATCCTCCTCGGCCGGGTCAAACAGCGCCGGCCCGAGAAAAGCCTGCTGCTCACCGGCCTGCGCGGCGTCGGCAAGACCGTGCTGCTCAATGAAATCGAGCGGATGGCCGCCAAAAACGGCTACCGCACCGTCTTCATCGAAGCTCACGAAGACAAGGCGCTCGGCCCACTGCTCATCCCCTACCTGCGGAAAGTGCTGTTCGACCTCGACCGGATCGCCGGCGCGGGCAACACCGTCAAGCGGGCGTTCGCGGTGCTGCGCAGCTTCGTCGGCTCGCTGAAGTTGACGGTCGACGACGTCTCGTACGGCCTCGACGTCCAACCGGAGAAAGGTTCGGCCGACAGCGGCGACCTGGAGGTCGACCTGTCGAACCTGTTCGTCGCCGTCGGCGAGGCGGCCGAGGAACGGCAGGCCGCCCTGGCCGTCATGATCGACGAGATTCAGTACTTCAGTCAGAAGGAGCTGGGTTCGCTCATCATGGCGATGCATAAGATGCAGCAGAAACGGCTGCCGATCGTCCTCTTAGGCGCGGGCCTGCCGATCCTGCCCGGCCTCGCGGGCGACTCGAAGTCTTACGCCGAGCGACTGTTCAGTTTCCCCGACATCGGCCCGCTTTCCGAAGAAGACGCCGCGCTAGCCCTGCAAGAGCCGGCCAACGACGCCGGCGTCGCCTTCGAGCCGGAGGCGCTGGCGGCGATCTTTCATCTGACGCAAGGCTACCCGTACTTCGTGCAGGAGTGGGGCTATCATTCGTGGAACTTGGCGGAAAACAGTCCGATCACCCGCGCCGTCGTCGACCAGGCGACCACCGCCGTCATTCCGAAGCTGGACGAGAACTTCTTCCGCGTCCGCTTCGATCGACTGACGCCCAGCGAGCGGACCTTCATGCGCGCGATGGCGGAACTCGGCCCCGGCCCGCAATGGACCGGCGACGTCGCCTCGGTGATGAAAAAGAACATTAAGACGTTGGGGCCGGTGCGCGCCAAGCTGATTAAGAAGGGAATGGTCTACAGCCCGGCCCACGGTGAAATCGCCTTCACCGTCCCGCTGTTCGATGAATTCATGCGCCGCGCGATCCCGGTCTTCAAACCATGACCTACGTCATAGCCCGCCGCGCGAGCAAGGGATTCCGAAAACCGCGCGGCCTCGAAACACCGACGGGTCAGGGGGTCGTCGCCGGCGCCTTGCCGTAGTGCAGTTGCACCACCGCCAACGGCTCCGCCAGGCACAGGCCGCCGAGATCCGTTTCCGGGAACGTCTCGACGAACCGCTTCGCCTCCACCTCGCCCACCTTCATCTTACCCAGCCACGCCATCGGCCGGGCCTTGTAGAAGTACGCCGAGATGACGCCCGGTTCCTCGCCGAACGACCGACGCCCCCCGTCGGGGTCGAACGCCCGCCGCACCCCCCGCGTGACAAGCGCCGGCGGATCCTCGAACAGGAACGGGGTCACGTCGAACGCCTCGATCTTAGCCTTTTCCGTCGGCCTCTGAACGTACCAGCCGGGAATGAGTTTTTCACTTTCGGGCGGAAAGATCCACGGGCGGGCGGCGTCGACGTCGACGTACTCCTTGTCGACGGTGTTCCGGCCGTCGATCAGCAGCCGAACGAACACCGGCGCCTTCGATTTGTTCACCACGCGAAGCTGGAATTCCTCGCCCGCCGCCACCGCGACCCCGAGCTGGTTGGGCGTCGCGCCGGGCAGCGTCGGCTTGACGGCCCCGTTCGACCAGATTTCCAAGCGGTACGGGAAGGCGTCGTCGAGCAGCGGGTTCGGCGCGTCGGCCGTCTTTTCGGTGTCGACGCTGGGCGACAGGGCCGCGGCGACGTCGCGGGCGGTTGCAATTTGAAGGATGTCGGGCGGCGGCGCGAATGACCGGCTGGTGCCGGCGAGCAGGTCGGCGCTCGAGCCGCGAAGCTGCACCACGCCGCCGGCCGTGCCCAAAAGTTGGTTCTCGGCGAGCTTGGTCAATCGGGTCGTCAGCCGCAGCGCCGGTCGTCCCGCCGTCCGTTCGTAAGAACCGGTGACGTACGTATCGAAGCCCTCGACGTCGTCGGCGACCTTCTCCAGCGAATCCTTCTTCGTCAGCAGTTCGGTCGATTCCTTGCGGATCCGCTGGGTCGTTCGGCGGGTGTCGACGATCGCATACCGGCCGGCGGCCAACGGTTGCAGCCGTTGCTCCA
>JBOFFD010000009.1:0-1886 GCA_051648425.1 Planctomycetia bacterium | reverse complement strand
CGGCAATGGCGCCGCCGCCGGTTCGACATGCCGGCTCCGACCTACTCCGCGCTGCTGACCGCCGCCGTCTTCCTCGGGGCCGTCTTCACCGTCCCCGACGCCGCCGCCTGGCCCGCCGCCTTGTTGGGAACGGCGCTGGTCGTCGCGCTGGCGACCGCGGCGGTCCAACAGGTCGGCGCCGTCGAACGGACGGGCGACCTGGCCCGCCGGGTGCAGGAAAAAGAAGAGACCATCGGCGAGCTGTTGAAAGACAGCCTGGGCGACTTGGTCGCCAGCGAATACCGCTACCGCGAACTCGAACGGATGTCGCCCGTCGGCATCTTTCAGGTCGACATGGGGGGGCAGATTCAAGAAGTGAACCCGCGGTTCATCGCCATGACCGGTCTTAAGGCGCGGCAGGCCAAGCACGGCTGGGAACAGGTGCTGCACGCCGACGACCGCGACCCCTCCATGGCCAAGATCCATCGGGCGATTCTCGACGGCAAGCCGTTCGACGTCGAGTTCCGCATCGAACCGCGACTCGACCCGGAAAAACTGACGAGCGGCCAACGAAAGCCGGCGAACGGCGTCGACGACCGAACCGACCGCGAGACCGCCGAACCCCGCTGGGTCTTGTGCCAGGGCGTGCCGCGCATGGGGTCGATGGGCCAACGGCTGGGGGCCATTCTGCTGCTGGTCGACATCACCGACCGCAAGAAACTGGAAGAGGAACTGGAAGCCGCCCGCGACGCCGCCGTAGCGGCCAACCATTCCAAGAGCGACTTCGTCGCCATGATCAGCCACCAACTGCGGACGCAGCTCACCACCGTGCGCGGCGCCAGCGAGGTGTTGCAAGAGTCCGGCGATTGGGCGACCGCCGCCCCCGAACGCGCCGAGGCGCTTCGAATGTTGCAGCGCAGCACCATGTTCCTTCAGAACGTCATCGACGACCTGTTGGACCTGGCGCGGTTGGAATCGGGAACGCTGCGGCTGCAAACGTCGAACGTCGACCCGGTGAAGGTGGTGCATCACGTCGTCCGGTTGGTGAAACCGCAGGCGGACGTCCGCGGCGTGTCGATCGACCTGTCGACCGTCGGCCGACTGCCCCGGACGATCGAGATCGACGGCGACCGGCTGCGGCAGGTGCTGTTCAACCTGTTGTCGAACCGGGTGCGGTTCACGAGCGGTCAGACGGTCACGCTGTCGGTCGCGTGGCGGCCGGGCGGCGCGGCGGACGACGAAGCCGCCGGCGACGGCGGGGTGTCGCCGAAGACCGGCGGCGTGATAACCTTCGCCATCGACGATCCGGCGCCCGGCGGCGACGTCAACCTCGACCGCTTGATGAACGCCATCGAAAACATCCAAGACCCCGGCGTGGCCAATCTGCTCGACCGCGGTTTGGGCCTGTTGGTGGCGCGCCGTCTGGCGCGGGTCATGCAAATCCCGTTGTCGGCCGAGGCGGTCGCCGGCGGCGTGCGGTTGACCTTGGAGATGCCGGCGGGCGACGCGCCGCTGGCCGAAGCGGCTGCGGACGCCGACCTGCTGCAATCGGCGGAGGGGGTCGACGTTCCACCCCCGAGCGTCGGCCCGGCGGAACTTTCCCTACTGAAAGGCCGCCGCGTCTTGGTCGCCGAAGATTCGCCCGACGTGCAGACGCTGATTCGGTTCTTCCTGACTAAGGCGGAACTCGAGGTCGAGATCGTCGACGACGGTCGGCGGGCGGTCGATACGGCGGTGAAGGCGCTCGAAGACGGACGGCCGTTCGACGTCGTACTCATGGACATGAACATGCCGGTGCTGGACGGCTACGCCGCCGTCGGCGAACTGAGGGTGCGCGGGTACGAAGGGCCGGTGGTCGCCCTGACCGCCCGCGCGGTGGCGTTGGAACGCGACCGTTGCCTGGAGGC
>JBOFFD010000008.1:0-2333 GCA_051648425.1 Planctomycetia bacterium | reverse complement strand
AAGAGCCGTTCTGGCTCATGAACGCCGGGCGCAAGAACGACTTCACCTGCAAGGCGTGGCCGGCGGAGTCTTACCAGGCGGTGGTCGACGCTCTGGCGGGTAAGATCCAGTTCGTTCAGATCGGGGCGGCGGAGCATCACCATCCGCCGCTCGCGGGTGTTTTCGACCTGCGCGGTAAGACCGACCATCGTCAGCTCGTCCGGCTGATGTATCACGCGGCGGGCGTCGTCACCGGCGTGTCTTACCCGATGCACTTGTGCGCGGCGACGCCCACCGCCGACCCGGCGCGGCCGTTGCGGCCGTGCGTGGTGGTGGCGGGGGGTCGGGAACCGGCGCACTGGGAGCAGTATCCGGGCCACCAGTTCTTACACACCATCGGCCAGTTGCCGTGCTGCGCCGCCGGCGGCTGCTGGAAGGCCCGCGCGACGCCGCTGAAAGACGGCTCGCATCACGACGACAGTCTGTGCGAACGCCCGGTTGACGGCCACCCGGCCTGCATGCGCCTGATCCGCCCGGAGGACGTGGTGCGGGCGATCGAACGGTTCTTAGAGATGGACGGCGCGACCGCCACCGGACTGTCGGAACTGGAGACAGCGACGCCGTGAACGCAACGACGACGAACCCGAAGATCCTCACCGCGGACGAGGCGGTCGTCTGGGTGACGGCGTGGCGGAAGGTCGGCCTCCGCGTGGCCTTCACCAACGGCTGTTTCGACATCCTGCACGCGGGCCACCTGGCGACGCTCTTAACAGCCAAACGATCCGCCGACCGGCTGGTGGTCGGCCTCAACTCCGACGCTTCCGTGCGCCGTCTGAAGGGCCCCACCCGCCCGATCCACGAGGAAGCCGACCGCGCCGCACTGCTGGCGGCGCTGACGTGCGTCGACGCCGTGGTCGTCTTCGACGACGACGACCCGCTGGACCTGATCCGACGGCTGCGTCCCGACGTGCTGGTGAAGGGCGGCGACTACACCGCCGCCGCGATCATCGGCCGCGCCGAAGTGGAATCTTGGGGTGGCCGATGCCTGACGGCGGACTACCTGCCAGGCCGCTCGACGACGCGGGCGGTTGGACGCCTAACTGCATCTTGAGTCCGGACGGCCCTGCGACGAACCGGTCACAGATTGGGCGCTAGAATGCCCATCCGGACGCAATGGCGGCCTCCGGTGGAGTGAGCCGTATCGACTTGGCGAAGATAGAATGGGGCGGCTGACAGTGGCCAGAGCGGTTGCTGTCACCGGTGCATGGCAGGGACGAATCTTGCGGCACGCCCTCAATGGAACGATCGTTGTGGATCGACGACCGAACAGGAATGGCGAGTGGAACGCCGCAAGGCCGGACTGGAATCGGCCGAATGGAGCAACGGGACCGACCGCTCTCCGAACACCTGGCAGACTTCCAGGCGTCGCTGACGGGCAAGGGCCGAAGCGGCAAACACGGCGTGCGGCGTCGGGGTCGGGCATGCGCCAACGATTCAACGTGCGGGCGTGGGCGACGGCCCGCTTCGTCTTGGTGAAGCCGACGAACTCGACGACTGCGGCCGAGCCGGCGAAGAAGGCGACGGAATCCGACAACGCTCAGTGCCGGGGCGCGCCGTCCCGGCTGAATTCAGTCTTCCGAAAATTCTAAGCGGCGCTCTGCACTTCGCGGGAAACTCCTGATCGTGGAATCGCGCAAGTCTCAAAGGGAGTCGATGGCGGATGAAGCTGAAATGCGGTGACAAAGTAATGGCGCGCGCGATCTCGGCGACGATTGGCGCCGGCTTCCTCTTGTGCCTGATCTTGTCGAACGCGCGGTGCGCACGCGACGAAGCTTCGGATCCGATGACCAGATGGCTTGTCGCTCATGAAGTTGGAATGATCGGCGACTTGGCGGAATGGCTTAAGGAACGCGCCCAGACGGCCGGCGATGAAGCGAAAGTGGAGTCGACGTCTCAATCGTGCGTGAAGTGGCTGAAGCATAAAGGTTACAGTGTTGCGACGGAGTCGCAGGGGAGGGAAGTTGCTCGACGGCGCTCGTCAGAGGTACCAAGGCCGACGAGCTATTGTTCAGCAATATGTTGTTTTTCCTGTCGCGGAATCATGATAAAGAATCGCGCGTCGTGATCGTCGCCTTTGGACCTCGGTCCAACACTGCGGACAGTCGGTGTTTTGCATGCGGGATCGATATCAGCGACTCTTCAAAGGCGTATATTATGTCGGCAAATAACTTCATCAGAAAGATGCCATCAGCCTGTCAGCGGTGTCATGTGTACTGCACCTCCGGATGGTCGAAGTACGCGGCGACCTTCGCCGGAAGCCCGCGGAGGGCTTCCATGAATTCCTCCACCTTCCC
>JBOFFD010000007.1:0-7029 GCA_051648425.1 Planctomycetia bacterium | reverse complement strand
AAACCGTCTCCGGTTTGATCGCGCAGACGTTTCCAGTGTCGATCGCGCTAGGGTCGTTGGCCATCTTCCTGGCGACCAGCGTCGGTTTGACGATCGGAGTGATTTCGGCGGTAAGACAGAACACCGGTTGGGACTTCGGCCTCATGGCGCTCGCGGTGTTGGGCATCTCACTGCCAAGCTTCGTCTTAGCGACCGTCCTCATCGTGGTGTTCGTCTTCGGATTCGGCTTGTTTCCGCTGGCGGGTTGGGAGGATTATCGGCAGGTCGTACTGCCGGCGATCGCCTTGTCGCTGCCGTTCACCGCAGAGATCAGCCGGCTCGCCCGCGCCGGCATGCTCGATGTTCTGAACGAAGACTTCATCCGAACTGCCTATGCGAAGGGACTGTTGGAACGGCAGGTCGTCTTGAAACACGCGCTGCGCGGCGCCATGCTGCCGGTGACGTCGTTCCTGGGACCGGCCTTCGCGGCGATCCTCACCGGTTCGCTGGTGATTGAAAAAATCTTCTTCATCCCCGGTCTTGGTAAGATTTTCGTCCAAGCGGCGGTCAACCGCGACTATTACGTCGTGTTGGGTACGGTCGTCGTCTTCAGCACGTTGCTGTGCGTCTTCAACGTCTTGGTCGACTTTTCCTACACGCTGCTCGACCCGCGCGTCAAACTGAAGGACCAAGGTTGATGACCGCCGTCGCATCCTCCGCCGCCGAAACCGCGACGAACCCGCCGGCGACCCGCGCCGCGGCGTGGGCCGAGCATCCGTTGGCGCTGCCGACGAACGTGTCGTGGGTTTTATGGGGGCTGGTCGCGCTGTCGACTTCGGCTCTGACTGCGGCGCCGTGGCCGATGTGGGCGGCGATCTTAGGATGGGGCCTGCTTAACGCGGCGGCGACGGTTCGCATCGCCTTAGCGGCGCTGAAGCCGTTGGACGCCGGGCGACGGCGCGACGAACCGGCGTCGTCATTCCGCGACGCCATGTTTCGGTTGCGGCGCAATCAGGCGGCCACGCTTTCCCTGTCGCTGTTGGTGCTGTTGATCTTACTGTGTTTCGGGCAAGGGTGGTTGTTTAAGTTGGGAGCCACGCCGGCGGCGGAGCCGAAGACGACGCTGCAGCAGTGGCAGGCGGCGTGGCAACCGGCGGTGGCGCGTCAGCTCGGCGACCCCGACGATCCGTCGTCGTTCTACTCGTTGCACGTCGATCCGTTGCGGGTGGCGAAGGAAGACTACCTGCTGCCGCCCGACGGCAGGCACTGGTTCGGCACCGATCCGCTCGGCCGCGATTTGTTCGCGCGCACGCTGTACGGCGGTCGCATTTCATTCTTAGTGGCGCTCGTGGCGACGACCGTTTCGTTGGTCGTCGGCATTTCATGGGGCGCCGTCGCGGGCTATTTCGGCGGCAAGGTCGACGCCGTCATGATGCGCGTCGTCGACACGTTGTACGGCCTGCCGTTCATGTTCCTGGTCATCTTGATCTTGTCGTTGGTCAACGGCCTGCAAGTGACGGCGAGTCAGAACCGCGAGGCGGTGCAGGCGGTCGAGACTCTGGAGCGGCAAGGTAAGAAGGACGATGCGGCGGCGCTGGCCGGGAAGACGAACGTGACGGTTCAGATCCGTTTGGCGGTCTTACTTTCGGACGCGGTGCAGCCGATCTACGTCATGTTCTTCGCGTTGGGGATGGTGAGTTGGCTGACGATGGCGCGCATCGTCCGCGGCCAGGTGTTGTCGCTGAAGGAGCGGGAGTTCGTGTTGGCGGCGCGGGTCGTCGGCGCGAGCGACGCCCGCATCGTCTTCCGCCACATCGTGCCGAATCTACTCGGCCCAGTGGTGGTGTACGCCACGTTGACGATTCCTGGCGTCATGCTGGCGGAGGCGTTTCTGAGCTTCTTGGGGCTGGGAATCTCGCAGCCGGATTGCAGTTGGGGGTCGCTGGCGTCGGAAGGACTGGCGGGCGTCAACGTGGTGAAACCAAGTTGGTGGTTGTTGGTGTATCCGGCGGCGGCGGTGTCTTTGGCGTTGTTCTGTTTGAACTTCGCGGGGGACGGCCTGCGCGACGCCCTGGACCCCCGCGCCAGAAGATAAGATGATGGAATGCACCGTTGGCGGACTCTGCTTGATCGTTCGGCGCCGGGGCGGTAGCCTGAGTGTCGTCAGCGGGGGCGTCGGGAGCGGGAATCGAGGCCGCGATGAACGTACGGTTCGGTCGATGGTCGAGCGCGCGGAGCCGTCGTTGGACGGCGGTCGCCGTCGCCCTCTTACTGCTGGTGGTCGGGCGGTCGGCGTCTGCCGGCAACTCGTACGGGTATCCCGCGTGGTCGCCCGACTCCACCCGGCTGGCTTTCACGGCGGTGGACGGCGACGCCGAGACGTTGTTTTCGGCGGAATGGTTGTTCGGCCCGACCGGTCCACGGCCTACGCCCGCGCCAAAGCGAGTGGTCCGCCGCAGCCAACTCTGGGTCGGCGACTTATGGAGCCGTCGCTTCCACCGACTGGACGAAACACGCGGGTGGTTCAGTTCGCCGGCTTGGTCGCCGGACGGCTTCAGCCTCATCTACGCGCAGTTTGTTCCCAACGACGAAGAGTCGAACGTGGGCGCCGAAGAAGCGGCGGACGGGGTCTGGCGGCTGCTTCGCCGCTCGGTGGCAGGCCCGAAACCGGGGTCGGTTGAAACGCTGGCCGAGCTATCGGCGAAGGCGTCGCGGGTGGAGGGCGAGGCGTTGGGGGCGCGACTGCCGGCCTGTTCACCGAACGGGCTGTACATCGCGGCGCCGGCGGTTGGACCGGAACGGCTGCTGATTTTCAGCGTCGACGCCCGGAAGTTGGAGGCCGAGCTGCCGGCAAGCCTGCTGCCAAGTTGGTCGTCGGACGGCAAGCGGCTGGCGTACTTCAGTACGGCCGAGCCGCCGGGAATCTACTTGTCGACGGTAGGGCGATGGGCCGAGTCACGGCGAGCGCTGGACGTCGACGATGCGTTTCAGCCGGTCGTTTGGGACCGCCCCGGCCATTCGTTTCTGGGCGCGCGCATTCCCGGCGACGGTCCGCGCCGCCGGCTCTCGTTTCCCATGCCGCCCGACAAAGTGCTGTTGGTGCAGGTGCCGGTCGAGCCGATCATCGGCGAACCGCGAATCGTCCAACGGCTGAATCTGACCGGCGGCACGGAGGCCCGATTGTCGGCCTTCTACTTTACGATCAACGAACCGACGCAGGAACTGGTCGTTGGGATTCTGCCGCGGACGCAGCGAAGCCATTTCCGCTGGATGAGCTTGGAAGGAGATTCGCCGCGGCGGGTGTGGCACCCGATCGACGACGGCGTCGCCGAGAACCAGATTCCGCTGGGCGTCCCGCAACTGGCGCCGGTCGGTCGGTACCTCGCATTGCGGTACGGTCTGCCGGAATGGTCGGCGCCGCTCGGCGTCTACGATTTGCAGCGCAACCGCCTGGCGACCTGGGCGCCGAACGACGCGGTGCGGATGCGGGCGTTGTGGTCGATCGTCGAGGCGGTGCGCCGGATCGTCCGCAAGGCGCCGCCGGAGTCGCCGTCGCCGTTTCGACTGGCCGACAAGTCCTCGGCCGACGAACGTCGCCGAACCGCTCAGACGACTTCGCTGCCGTTGGAGTTGTTCGATCGACCCGAAGTCCAGGCGGCGCGCGACGAGGTGGTGCAGGGTGAGATCGAGCAACTCGCCGGCCACGGGTTGGAGTTGTTGTTCACCGCGGAACCCGGCCTTCGCCCCGAAGCGCCGACCGTCGACGCCGGGGCGCCGTCTCGGGAAGGCCGAGCCGCGGCGCGGTCGGCGAACCTGCGGCGACAGTTTCATGAAATCGCTTTGTTTCTACAGTACGCGCGGGGCGACTACGCCGCCGCGCTGGCGGTGCTGGACCGACTCGAGGCGCCCGGCGACGCCGTTCCATCGACAGAGAGCGGTACGTCGCCCGACGAAGCGCCGCTGGTCGAATCAATGAGCCGCGACCACCGGTTGGCGTTGGGGGCGGTGCGGGCGCAGTGCCTCTTGGCCTCGGGGAAACCGCTGGCGGCGCGGCGGATGCTGCCACAACTCATTCACGAACGATCGGCGAATTTGAAGAACCACGGTTCGGGAGACGACCTGTTCGAGCTGCGGATGCTGGGAACGAATCCACCGAGGTCGAACGGTGCGAACCTGGGCGCGGATCCGTTACTGGAACGGCTGGAGATGCTGCTCGACTCCGCCTACCGGCGTCCCTAAGGGGACGCGGCCGAGGGGCCTCGCTGACCGCCGGTCCGCCGTTGACGACGGACTTTTCTCACCGGACCGCCAGCGACGGCGTGAAGTCGGTGGTCGGACCGACGGCGGCGACGAACTCGACCAGTAGTTCGGCGGCGACGTCGAGGTCGGCCAACGACACCACTTCCACCGGGCTGTGCATGTAGCGCAGGGGCAAACCCAGGCAGCCGACCGCCACGCCCGCTCGCGTCAATTGCAACACGTTGGCGTCGTTGGCGGTGCCGCGGTTGGCGCTTTTCACTTGGGTGGGCAGTTCGGCGGCGGCCGCCCGACCGCGCAGCAGTTGAAACACCATGGGGTTGACGTTGGGGCCGCGAAAGACCACCGGGCCGGCGCCCAGCTTCACGTCGCCGTGTTCGCGCTTGTCGATGCCGGGGGCGTCGGTGGCGTGGGTGACGTCGACGGCGATGCCGACGTGCGGGTCGACGCGGTAGGCGGCGGTCTGAGCGCCGCGAAGGCCGATTTCCTCCTGCACGGCCGAGACGAAGTAGACCGCGGGCGACGACGGACCGGTTGCGAATAGACCGGCGGCCCGCCGCGCCGCCAGCCGCCGCAGCGCCTCGAAGACGACGAACACGCCGGTGGCGTCGTCCATTTTCGGTCCGCAGATTAGGTCGCGCTGCAACGGCGTCATGCCGAGCCGCAGCGTCACCGGATCGCCGACGGCGGTCAGTGCAAGCGCCGCTTCCTTGTCCTTGGCGCCGACGTCGATCCACAGGGTGTGGACTTCGGGAACGGCCTTGCGTTCGGCGTCGGAAAGGAGGTGCGTGGCCTTTCGACTGACGACCCCCGGCACCGGCCCGGCCGCCGACCAGATGACGACCGACTGGCCCAGCAGAATCTGCATGTCCCAGCCGCCGATCGGCAGAAAGTAGACGAAGCCGTTGTCGTCGACGTGGTGGACCATGAAGCCGATCTGGTCGGCGTGGCCGTCGAGCAGGATGCGGGGCGACCCGCCGGGGTTGAGTACGGCGACGACGTTGCCGTGCAAGTCGGTGTCGACTTGGTCGGCGTAGCGGCCGGCGAACGCGCGGACGAGGGCCTGCACCGGCTGTTCGTAGCCCGAGGGGCTGGGGGTTTCCAAAAGCGACCGGAGAAAAGCAGACGATTCATCCGTGAGAGGCGGCATCGAGCGGAGTCCTTGCGTGGAAAAATACTTCGCGACTGGTCAGCCGCCGCTTGGCGGCGGGCGGTCGCTGACGATGCGGAATCCGACGGTGGTTTTGCGGGCGGCGGGGTCGAGCGAGCGGCGGGCGGCGCTGGTGCATTCGCGGTCGCGGTCGGCCCAGGAACCGCCGCGGACGGGCGATTGGCCGACGAATCGCTTGAACGGCGATTCGGTGCGGTAGTCTAAGAACGGGCCGTCGCACCACTCGGCGACGTTGCCGTAGACGTCGAACAGACCGTAGGCGTTAGCCAGCAAGCCGCCGCCGTTCTGCGTCTGATAGTCGGAATTTCGAGCCGTCCAGGCATGGTCTTCCAGGTTGCCGTCGTCGCCGAAGTACCATTCGGTCGTCGCGCCGCCGCGGGCTGCGGTTTCCCATTCGATTTCGGTGGGCAGTCGATAGGAACCGCCGTCGGACTCGCCGAGCATGCGACAGAATTCGCGGGCGTCGAGCAGCGAAACCCGCTCCACGGGGCGACCGGCGCCCTGGAACTGCGAAGGATTCCGCGCCATCACGACGTCGTACTCGACTTGAGTGACTTCGCGAGCGCCGATGTAGTACGGCCGCTCGATGAAGACGGAGCCGCGCGGTCGTTCGACCGCCCGCCGAGGGTCGTCGTCGTCGTCGTCGGCCGACCCGATCGTCGCTCGCTGCGAGGGAATCAGCAGGAACTTCATTCCTTTGGCGTTCACCACCTCGCGCGGCCAATTGCTCCATTCGGGAGCCGGTGCGGCGTCCTTCGTCGCGGCGACGACTTCGTCGGGGCGACTCGTTTCGACGGACGACGTCGGGGAGAATCGTTGCCGAACCCACTGGCCGACGACGACGCCGGACAGCAGCACGCCGCAGACGATCGGCCCGATGAGAAGAATTCGGCGGTTTCGACGCCAAGCGGCCTGGTCCGGAGCGACGACGTCCGCGGATTGTTCGGAAGCGGCCAGGACGGATTCCTCGACGACCGGGCGCTGGGTCGACTTCCGTTCGACCGACTTGGCGGGAACGGCCGGTGGGCGCGGCGTCGACGGCGGCGGGGTGGAAGCGCTGGTCAGCCAGTCGAGCGTCGGGGTTTTGTCGTCGGGCAATTCCGGGGTGTCGCGCGAGGGGTCATGGGAACCGCCGTCGGAGACGCCGGCCGCTTCCGGCGCGTTCAACCAGCCGAGGGCGTCTTCCGGTTCGACGGCGTCTTCGGCGGCCGCCGGCAGGTTGGGCGCCTCCAGCCAGGCCGTTTCGTCGGCGTCCTCGGCCGGTTCAGCTTGCGGTTGGTACGAGCCGCGCCACGGTTGTAACGCGTCGACGATTTCCTGGGGGGTCTGAAAGCGGTCGGCCGGCGCCTTCGCCATCATTCGGACGCAATGACGGACCAAGTCGTCCGGCACCGTGGGCCGATGGACGTGAATGGGAATCGGTTTGGCCTCGACGTGCAGTTGCAACGTCGAATAGGCGGTGTCGCCGACGAACGCGTGCTTTCCGGTCAACAGGAAGTAGAAGCTGCAGCCGAGCGAGTAGATGTCGCTGCGGATGTCGACGGCGTGGGCGTCGCGGGCCTGTTCCGGGGAAATGTACGCGACGGTGCCGCAGATGGTGTCGGCGTCGGTCAGCATTGCGT
>JBOFFD010000006.1:0-1719 GCA_051648425.1 Planctomycetia bacterium | reverse complement strand
AGTTGGCCGGCGACGAGCTGGCGCCGAACGATCCGTACGCACAAGCGGCCACCGGCTTCTTAGGCGGCGGCGCCTTTCCGACGCAACTCACCGAAGCCGAGTTTGAATCGGCCCGTTACGACGAGCTTGACGACATGGCGTCGACCACCAGTGTGGCGTTCCTCGGTCTGACCGCCGGCTGCGCCCGCTGCCACGACCACAAATTCGACCCCATCGCGTCGAAGGATTATTACCGCATGGCGGCCGTCTTCGCGTCCGCCATCCGCACCGAGCCGGAACTGAAACTCGCGCCCGACGCCCCGGCCGTCAAGGTTCAGATCGTCAGCGAAGGTCTGCCGCACATGAAGCACCACGCCGACGACCGCGGCTTCCCGCATTTCTACGAGAAGACCTACTTCTTAAACCGCGGCGACGTGCATCAAAAGAAGGAGTTGGTCGAAGCGGGCTATCTGCCGGTCTTGATGAACCACGACTACGACGAAGAGCATTGGAAGAAGGCGCCGCCCGCGGATTGGAAGCGGACTTCGTACAAGCGGGCGTCGCTTGCCGAGTGGATCGTCGATCCAGAACACGGCGGCGGCGCCTTGGCGGCGCGGGTCTTCGTGAACCGCGTGTGGCAGCATCATTTCGGCCGAGGGATCGTCGCCACGCCGAACGATTTCGGCGCCCAGGGCGACCCGCCGACGCACCCCGAACTGCTCGACTGGCTGGCGGGCGACTTCATTAAGAACGGTTGGAAGATCAAGCGGCTGCACAAGCTGTTGATGACGAGCGCGGTGTACACTCAGACGTCGCAGTGGGACGCGGTGCGGGCGGTAGTCGACCGCGACAATCGGCGGCACTGGCGGCGGACGCCCCGGCGGCTGGAGGCCGAGGCGGTGCGCGACGCGCTCTTAGCGGTTTCCGGGCGGCTCGACCCGACGTCGTTCGGCGCCGGCACGCTCGACCCGACGATGCGCCGCCGCAGCATCTACTTCTTCATCAAGCGCAGTCAACTGGCTCCGACGATGATGCTGTTCGACTGGCCCGAACACCTGGGCAGCATCGGCCGGCGCGGAACGACCACCGTGGCGCCGCAGGCGCTGCTGTTCTTAAACAACGCGGAGACGCGGGCCGACGCCGTCGGCTTGGCCGAGCGCTTCAAGGCGGCCGACGCCGCCGGTTTGGTCGACGGCGCGTACCGGACGGCGCTCAGCCGACCGCCGGTGGAACGGGAAACCACGGCCGGCGTGCGATTCATTCAGCGTCAGACCGAAGCGTACACGGCCGCCGGCCGGCCCGCCGCCGAGGCCGTCGCCGCCGCCCGCGTCGATTACTGCCAGGCCGTCTTCGGTCTCAATGAATTCATCTACGTCGACTGACGTCGGCTCTCTTCCTTCAGACGGATACAATGAATTTCAACGTCCGACACGGAGCGACGATCATGACGCGGACCATTCTCGATTCGACGCCGGAACTGACGGCGGCGGTGTCACGCCGGGCGTTGCTGAAAGGAGCCGGCGCCGGCTTCGGAATGGTCGGGCTGGCGGCGCTTCTGCACCGCGAACAAGCGGCCGGCGCGACCGCCGATCTGAATCCGCTGGCGCCGAAGAAGCCGCACTTTCCGGCGAAGGCGAAGCGGGTGATCTGGCTGTTCATCAACGGCGGCCCCAGCCACGTCGACACCTGGGACTACAAGCCCGGCCTCGAAAAGTGGAACGGCAAGACGATGAAGGAGTT
>JBOFFD010000005.1:0-12065 GCA_051648425.1 Planctomycetia bacterium | reverse complement strand
GAAGACCGGCGGGCCGACCAATTGGAAGATCGAGGACGGCCTGCTCGTTTCCACCGGCGGCGCCAGCCGAACGAACCATGCGCCGTCGAAACTGCATTTCCGCGACGCCGAGATCCACGTCGAATTCATGGTCGACCCGATCGGCGAAGGCAACAGCGGCATCTATTTGCACGGCAACTTCGAGTTGCAGATCCTCGATTCTTACACAAAGAAAAAATCCGGCGAACCGCCGACGATGAAAGAGATGGGGTCGGTGTACGGTTTCGCCGCCCCGCTGGTGAACGCCGCCCGACCGGCCGGCGAATGGCAGGTTTACGACATCCGGTACATCGCCCCCCGCCGCGGCCCCGACGGCGCCGTCGTCGAGAAAGGCGTGATCGACGCCTGGCTGAACGGCCAGCAGGTTCAGAAGGGAACGCTCGTCGACGAACCGCGGTCGCCGTTCCATCCGTACCGTTACGGCCCAACGCCGTTTCTTAAAGAGATCGAACGGCGGCAGAAGGAGACCGGCGTCGGCCCGTTCTTCCTGCAAGACCACGACAGCCCGACCAAGTTCCGCAACATCTGGATCCGCCCGCTCGACGACAAGGCGTTTCTGTACGAGCCGAAGTCTTAGTCGGCGGCGAGAGACGTCCAGGCCGCGTCGAGCAGGGCCGTCGAAAGGATCGTCGGGCCGTCGGCGTCGGACGTGGAACGGCCGGCGGCTGATCCCGCCGACGCCGTCAGCCGCGCCGCGACTTGAGCGACGCTGAGCGGACCCGAGCCGCCGACGTCTCCCGACGCCGTTGCGAAGACGGCGTAGGCACGACCTTTCGTCTGATCCCAGGCGCGGAACCGCACCGACGCCGCGCCGCCGGTTCCCAACCGACGGACGAACCGCAGCCGGGCTTCCGACGGCAGCAGAAAGGGTCGCGCGGCCGTCGCCGTCCGTATCGCCCGCCAAGCGCCGCGACCGTTCCGCTGGTACTGCCATTGACCGCTTCCCGACAGCCGCGTTAGGGCGATCCCGCGCCGCGAACCGGCGTCGGCGTCGGTGATGCGGCCGCGAACCAGCGCCGCGACCAACGCGCCGCGCGACGACGCCGTCAGCGTCGGCGGTCGGCGGGTCGACAGGACCGGCGCCCGGTTCGGCACGACGACGACCGAGTCGCCGACCGTCACCACGATCGTTTCGGCGTCGGTCGCGGCCCCGTCGGAAACGACCACGGCGAAAGTGTAGGTTCCCGGCCCTTGGGCCGCGGTCGGGGTCCAGAGGAAGACGCCGGTCGTAGGGTCGATGGTGGCGCCCGTCGGAACGATCCCGGCCAGGGAAAACGTCAAGCGGTTGGTCGGGGCGTCGAGGTCGGCCGCCGTCGCCTGGAACGTCAGCAGCGTTCCTTCCACGACCTGCCGGCCGCCGATCGCGGCCAGCGTCGGCGGCGCGTTCACTTCGAGGACCGTCAGCACGACGGTCTGTTCGGAGAAATCGCCGTCGCCGTCGGTCGCTCGGAACGTGACGGAGTAGACGCCGTTCTGGACTTCGTTGGGGGTCCAGGCGAATAGTCCGGTGTTCGGGTCGAGCGTCATGCCGAGGGCCGCCCCGGCGGTGATTTGAAAGATCGCGGGATTGCTCGGGCTGGGGTTCGTCAGCGTCAACGCGAACGCGAGCGGCGTTCCTTCGTTCACCGATCGGTCGGCCGGATCGGCCAACGCCGGCGGTTGCAGATCGGCGCCGAACCGTTTGGCGAACACCCCGGCGACGTCGCCGTCCTGGTTCTGGCTCGTCCACGCGACGACGAAGTTCCCGGCGTCGTCCATGGCGACCGCCGAGACGAACTGGCCGGAGTCGGTGGTGTCGTTGACCAAGGTTTCGGCGTCGACCGGCTCCCCCGTCGCGGCGTACCGTTGCAGATAGACGCCGTAGGAACTTCCATCCTGGGCGTAGCTCGACCACGACACGACGAAATCGCCGTCGGCGTCCATCGCCGCGACGGGAAACGACTGCGTGCTCGCGGTGACGGTGTTGACGAGGAACTCGTCCGCCGCGGGGGCGCCGGCGGCGTCGAAGCGCCGGCCGTACACGCCCCCCACGTCGCCATCCTGGGCTTCGCTCCGCCAGACGACCACGAAATCACCGTCGGCGTCCATCGCGGTTCGGGCTTGCGTCTGGGCGCCGGCGGTCGTCGTGTTGACGGCGAACTCCCCGCCTTGCGCCGCGCCGCCGGCGTCGTAACGCCGCGCGTACACGCCCGACCCGGAGCCGTCCTGGTTCGCACTGGCCCACGCGACGACGAAGTCGCCGTCGGCGTCCATCGCGACGCTCGGATTCGACTGGTCGCCCGTGGTGAAGACGTTGACGCGGAAGCCTGTCGATGCCGCGCCGGCCGCGTCGTACATCCGGGCCTGCACCGAGAAGCCCGCTCCGTCGATGCCGTCGCTCTGCCAAACGACGGCGAAGGCGCCGGCGTCGTTCATCGCGACGGCCGGGTTGCGTTGGATGCCGGCGCCGGTCCCGTTGACGCGGAACTCAACCCCTTGGGGTCCACCGTCGGCGGCGAACCGCTGGGCGAAAACGCCGTCGTCGTCGCCGTCCTGGCCGTACGACTGCCAGACGACCACGAAGTCGCCGTCGGCGTCCATCGCCACCGCCGGGTTCTGCTGATCATTCGCGGTCGTGGAATTGACCTGGAACTCGCCACCCTGGGGGACGCCCGCGGCATTATAGCGCTGCGCGAACACGCCGAGGCCGTCGCCGTCCTGCATGGCGCCGCCGTGCCAGACGACGACGAAGTCGCCGTCGGCGTCTATCGCGGTCGCGGTCGACCGCTGCTGGCCGACTGTTGCCGTGTTGACCTGGAACTCGGAGCCGATTCCCAACAAGGGCGGCCCAGCCAACGACCCGGCGGGGGTGGTGCGGTCTTCGAGGCGGTCGAAGGTCCATCGTGGGGACGCTTCGCGGCGTCCGTCGAACGCCTGCCGCCGATCGATCCGGTGAAACGCCGCCATGACGACCATCCTTTCGTGGGACGGAATCGGAAACCGACGGCTCGCGCGCGCCGTCGAAAGCACCAGCCTACACGGGCTGATGTCGATTAGCAAGAAGAAATTTTCCTTGGTACGCTCGACGACAAAGTATTTCCGTGCGAATCGAAAGGACGTTCAGGGACCGTTCAAATTCCCAACAGTCGTTTCTTCATCTCGCATTCCATCTGCGCGCCGACCGCGAGAAGGAAAAGATCCAATGGCAGTGTGCCGACGGCGTCCGGATTCTCTTCGGGGCGTGATGCTCGACCGTCGGTGGTCACGAGGTAGCATCGACCGGCGAATCGCGGGAAGCGAGTCGTCAGAGCGGCGAGTCCGTCTTTGTGATGCCGTCGGGATGCACCGATCTCGAAAGCCAGCGGCGCGTCGGGTTGGTCGTACACCAAATCGACTTCGTTCCGATCTTCCCGCCAATGATACAAGCGGATCTGACTTTGCTCGCTCAAAGCACGGAGATGGCCGGCCGCCATGTTTTCGATCAGCATCCCCATTTCCCGCTGGTCGCTGATCGGGCCTAGCCCTCGCTGCAACGCCGCGTTGCGCACCGCCCCGTCGACGAAGTAGAGTTTACGGCCGCGCTTTTGAACCGACGCCTCCGTGCCGGCGTAGTTGGGCAGCGTGAAAACCAGGAAAGCGCGCTCCAGATAATTCAAATAGCGGACGAACGTCGGCTGCGACAAACCACCGATTTCCTGGCAGATGTTCTGCGGCGACATCGTACACGTGAACTGGCCGGCCAACGTGTAGAGCAACCGCTCCAACAGCATGGGATCGTCGATCCCGAACGTTTGGGGAATGTCCTTATAGATCGCTCGTTCGACGGCGTCGTTGCGCAGCGTCCGCTGCGATTGCAGCAGCATGTCTTCTTCCGTGGGATTCTTATCGATCATAAGATCGATCAGTTCAGGAAATCCGCCGACCAACAGGAACCTTCGGCGATGGTCGGCCAGCCCTTCGACCGATATCTTTTCCTTCAGGCAAGCGGAGATCGTTTCCGAAAGCGTTTCCTTGACCGGAATCTCAATGTGTACTTTGACGAGTTTCAGATATTCCGAGAACAGATAGGGTGAAAGAAACTGTTCCTCCCACCGCCCGACGCCGCTTTCCAACCTCCGGTCGCGCAGCGCGGCCGTCGAGCTTGAAGTTCCGACGACGCGCACCGGCCAAGATTCGTCGTAGAACGTCTTAAGCCAGAGGTCCCATCCGTCCGAATAGGTCAGTTCGTCTAAGAAAAAGTAGATCGGATCCTCCGGAGAAGGCGCGCCGAAGCCGGAAGCGGCGTTCAACACCGACTTGATCAAAGCCCCCAGGTCGAACCGCATCAACAACGGGTGGTCCAAGCGGAGCCACCAAAGCCGTCGCCGCGGAATCCCGGCTTCGAGCAGTCGGCGGACCGTCTGCCACATGACCGTGGTCTTGCCGACGCGCCGGGGGCCGAGGATCAATTGGAACCGTCGCGGCACGTCGTTTTGAAGACGTTCGGCCAGGAACGACGCCGTCGACCGTTCGACGTCCTTGGCCCAAACGTTCGGCACTTCCCCGCTCTGTCGCCAAGGGTTCTGCTCCTCCAGAACTCTCTGGAAGTCTTCAGGTTGCGGCTTCCAAGCCGGCTTCTTTTTTCTTCCCATCGCCCCACTCGACCAGAGGACGCCTTTCGGAAACAAGATTCAGCCACTGAATGCTATACGGCATTTAGCATTCACCAGGAATTTCCGCGTTCGTTATCCGGGCGACCCGTCGGCCGTCGGCGCTGTAGAACCAACGGACGGTTTGCCGCCGGCGCGGGGCGGGTCGTCTCTTCTCGAAGCGGAGGTTCGTCCGATGACGCGGTTCGTGTTGGCGCTCGATCAGGGGACGACTTCCAGCCGGGCCATCGTGTTCGACCGCGGGGGGCGGGCGGTCGCCGTCGCGCAGGAAGAGTATCCGCAGCACTACCCAGCCCCCGGTTTCGTCGAACACGACCCCGAAGACCTGTGGCGCACGCAGCTTGGCGTCGGCCGGCGGGCGCTGGCGGCGGCCGGCTTGACGGCCGGCGACGTCGCGGCCGTGGGCGTCGCCAATCAGCGCGAAACCACCGTTCTTTGGGACCGCAAGACCGGCGCGGCCGTCGCCCCGGCGATCGTTTGGCAGAGCCGCGTCACCGCCGGGCGTTGCGATCGGCTGCGGGCCGCCGGCGTCGAACCACTGGTGCGCGCCAAGACCGGCCTGGTCGTCGACGCCTACTTCTCCGCGACCAAAATCGCCCACCTCTTGGACGAAATCCCCGGTCTGCGGGCGCGGGCGGCGGCCGGCGACATCGCCTTCGGCACCGTCGACAGCTTCCTCGCCTGGCGGCTCACCAAAGGCTGTCGGCACGTCACCGACGTCTCGAACGCCAGCCGAACGCTGCTCTTCAACCTGCACACGCTGGCATGGGACGACGAGCTGCTGAAGATCTTCGATGTGCCGCGGGCGGTGCTGCCCGAAGTCGTCGAGACCAGCGGCGTGGTCGACGTCGTCGACCCCGAATGGTTCGGCGGGCCGATTCCGCTGGCGGCGCTCGCCGGCGACCAGCAGGCGGCGACCTTCGGCCAAGCCTGCTTCCGCCCCGGCGACGCCAAAAACACCTACGGCACCGGCTGCTTCCTGTTGATGAACACCGGCGCCGCGCCCGTGCCGTCGAACCACCGAATGCTGACCACCGTCGGTTGGACCATCGGCGGCAAGACCACCTACTGCCTGGAAGGGGCGGTCTTCGTCGGCGGCGCAGTGGTGCAATGGCTGCGGGACGGTCTGAAAGCGATTCCGACGTCGGCCGACGTCGAACCGTTGGCGGCCGCCGTGCCCGACAACGGCGGCGTCTACTTCGTGCCGGCGTTCGTCGGCCTGGGCGCCCCCTACTGGGACGCCTACGCCCGCGGCGCCATCGTCGGTCTTACGCGCGAAACCACCGTCGGGCATCTCGCCCGCGCCGCCGTCGAGTCGATGGCGTTCCAGTCGCGCGACGTTCTCGACGCGATGCAGCAGGACTTCGGCGGCAAGCTTCAGTCGCTGCGGGTCGACGGCGGGGCGGCGGTCAACGACGCCTTGCTGCAATTCCAAGCCGACCTTTTGGGAACGATCGTCCGCCGGCCGCAGGTTTCGGAGACGACCGCGCTGGGGGCCGCGTACCTGGCGGGCTTGGCGGTCGGCTACTGGAGCGGCCTGGACGAGATCGAGCGCAACTGGCGGCTTGAGAAAGAGTTCCGGCCGTCGCTGAACGACGAAGTGCGGAACGAACGGTACCGCCATTGGCGCCGCGCGGTCGATTGCAGCCGAGCCTGGATCGAACCGGCGTAATACCGCGACGCTTTTTGGAACATTCGGACCCAGCAAAGATTTTTCTGGAGGGATGGTTGCCATTGGATCGTCCTGGCTTAGACTGTACCGACACTGAGATTCAGTCTCAGTGACGAGACTGACGGTCAACGTCAGCCGTCGCCACCGTATACCTCACGGAGCTAACCATGCGCCGCCGTTTCGCGTTCACGCTGATCGAACTCCTGGTCGTCATCGCCATCATCGGCGTGCTGGTCGCCTTACTGCTGCCGGCCATCCAGCAAGCCCGCGAGGCCGCCCGCCGCAGTCAATGCGCTGGCAACCTCCGGCAGTTGGGGCTGGCGGTGACGCAGTACTCCGAAGCGTTCGGCACGCTGCCGCCGTCGGTGGTGGTCACATTGAACGGCGGGGGCACGGCGACCTTCGGCGGTTGGAGCGCCCACGCCCGCGTGCTGCCGTTCCTTGAAGGCGACGCGGTGTTTTCCAGCCTGAACTTCGACTTCAGCTACGACGCCCTGGCCAACACCACCGTGGCGAAGTTCGTGACGAAGACGTACCTCTGCCCCAGCGACCCGAAGGCCGACGTTCCGCGGAACCACACCTTTTCCGGCCTGCCCATTCCGGTCGGCTGCGTCAACTATGGCGTCGCGGTCGGCGACTGGTACGTCTGGGGCGGATTGGCGGGCGCCGTCGACTCGGCGCCGGTCCGCTCGGTTTTTTCGCCGAACAACCGCGTCAAACCGAAGGACGTGATCGACGGTCTTAGTCAAACGATGTTCGTCGCCGAGGTTAAGACGTACCAACCGTACATCCGAGATTGCGGCAACCTCGCGTCGATCACCAACGCCAACGCCGTCCTCGGCCCCGAAGTTCCAACCGCCACCATCGGCGAGTACGCCGCCGGTTGCAGTTTCCAAACCGACAGCGGCCACACCGAATGGATCGACGGCCACGCCCACCACACCGGCATGACCACCGCCTGGCCGCCCAATCATCGGACGCCCCGCGGCGAGATCGACGCCGACCTCACCGCCCGCCGGGAAAAAGACGCCCATCAAGGGGCGACGTTCGCCGCCATCACCGCCCGCAGCTTCCACACCGGCGGCGTCCACGCGATGTTCGGCGACGGTTCGGTGAAGTTCGTTTCCGACAGCGTCGACGGCCTCGTCTGGCGCGGCATCGGCACGATGGCCGGCGGCGAAATCGTCTCCGGCTACTAAGTCATTCGCGTTCTTAAACGTTGGGACGCAAAGTCTGAATGTAGGGCGGAACTCTGGTCCGCCCGTGTTGAATCGCTGGGACGAAACTCTTTTCCGACCCAACGGAAAGAAGGGGGGGCTTCGGTCCCCGCGCCGCTCCTGGGCGGACCGGAGTTCCGCCCTACTGTCGATTTTTCCGTCCCGACGTTGAGACGGGAACTTCTCCGCCTTCGACCTACGACGCTTCGTCCGGCGGCGTCGCCCGACGGACCACCCGCTGCACCACGTACGGCCGTTTGCCCTGCGATTCAAAGTAAGTGCGCATCAGCATTTCCGCCAGCAGACCTTGCAGCAACGCTAAGAAACCGACTAAGATCAACACCGCGGCCGCCACCGGCAACGGCGTTTCGACGAAATCCTTCTGCAAGGCGGAGCCTTCGGACTGAATCTTGAAATAGACGGCGCCGACGATCGGCAGCAGGCTGCCGGCGAGGCACAGCAGGCCGAAGCCGCCGAAAACGTAGATCGGCTTCGAGGCGTACGACATCAAGAATTTGACCAGCAGCAGGTCGAGCAGAACCTTGTAGATGCGGCCCAGGCCGTATTTACTCAAGCCGTGCCGTCGCGCCCGGTGGTTCACGACCAGTTCCGCGACCCGCCCGCCCTGCATATGCGCGTACACCGGGATGAATCGGTGCATTTCGCCGTACAGTCTTACGTCTTCGATCACTTCCCGGCGGTACGCCTTCAAACTGCAACCGTAGTCGTGCAGCCGAACCCCTGAAAGCGTGCTGATGAGCCAGTTGGCGGCGCGCGACGGCAGCACCCGCGACCAGGTCTTATCCTGCCGGTTCTTCCGCCAGCCGCTGACGACGTCGTACCCGTCGTCGAGCTTGGCGACCAGGGCGGGCACGTCGCGCGGGTCGTTCTGAAGATCGGCGTCGATCGGCACGAGGATGCCGCCGACGGCCTCATCGATGCCGGCGGTGAGGGCGGCGGTCTGACCGTAGTTGCGACGGAAATGGACCACCGTCACCCGTGGGTCTTTCTCCGCCAGGGCGTCGAGCAAGGCGCCGCTTCCGTCGGTCGAACCGTCGTCGACGAACACCAGTTCGTAGGGCCGACCCCAGGCCGACAGGGTTTCCGTCAATTCGTCGTACAACGGCGCGATGTTCTCGGCCTCGTTGTACACCGGGGCGATGACGGAAGTTGTCTTAGTTTCCGTCTTAGCGTCGTCGTTCATCAGCGCACCAAGCCGGCGACGGCGTCGAGGTCGAGCGAGTCGAAGGCGCCTGTCTTAAATTTGTCGACGACCACCGCGGCCATCGCGGCGTTGTCGGTGCAAAGCTTCAGCGGCGGTACGACCAGCACTGCGCCGCGGGCGTCGGCCGTCTTTTGCAACGCCGAGCGCAACGGACCGTTGGCGGCCACGCCCCCGCCGACGCACAGCGTTTTCAGGCCGAATCGATCGAGCGCTCGGCCCGCCTTGAGCGCCAGTACGTCAACCACCGCCTGTTGGAACGACGACGCGACGTCGGCCACTTCTCGGGGGTCGAAGACGCGGTCGTCGATGGGCGTGTTCTGGCCGTAGAGGTGGTAGCGCACCGCCGTTTTGAGACCGGAAAACGAGAAGTTGAGCGAGTCGTCGTGGATGAGGCTGCGCGGGAACGGGTAGCGCTTCGGGTCGCCGTCGCGGGCGGCTTTTTCGATCGCCGGGCCGCCGGGGTAGCCCAGCTTCAAGAGGCTGGCGACTTTGTCGAACGCCTCGCCGGCGGCGTCGTCGATGGTGGCGCCGACCTGCTTCATTTCGCGCGGGCCGCGGCAGACGAACAGGTTCGAGTGGCCGCCGCTGGCGACCAGGCCGATGCATGGGTAAACTGGGGTCGGGTGGACCATCTGACAGGCGTAGATGTGCCCTTCGAGATGGTCGACGCCCAGGAACGGCACGTCGAGCGCGACGGCCAGCGTCTTGGCGGCGGTGAGGCCGACCAGAATCGCGCCGATGAGGCCGGGGGTGTAGGCGGCGGCGACCGCGTCGAGTTGATCCAGCCGGACGTCGGCGTCGCGAAGAGCTTGGTCGACGACTGGCAGGATTTGCTGCAAGTGGGCGCGGGCGGCGACTTCCGGCACCACCCCGCCGAAGCGGGCGTGCAGCTCGGCCTGCGACGCCACCACCGACGCCAGAACCCGCGCGTCGTCGGTGAAGACCGCCGCCGCCGTCTCGTCGCACGTGGTTTCGATCGCCAGTATCCGCGCCGTCATGCCGTAAAAAACCCTCCGGGCGGACGTTTTATGAAGTCCAAGCGGGATGGTGTTTTACGCGGCGCGGCGGGTGGCTCGTTCGGCCGACGGCGTCGATTTGCCGGTGCGACGGCTGCTCTGAGAAGACGCGCCGTCGCGGAAGCCGAACCCTTCCGCCAGCTTCCACAGGCCGCCGACGGCGAACCAGCCCCAGGCGGCGCCGACGAGGCAGTCGGAAAGGTAGTGTCGGCCGTCGTACATTCGGCTGAGGGCTGTGCCCGTGCCGGCGGCCAGAGCGACGGGCGTGAGTGGCGGACAGGCTAGTGACAACCCGCGGCCGAAGGCGAACGCGGTGGCGACGTGCCCGGAGGGGAACGACGAATTGCGACCGCCGCCGGTCTGCCACGAACCGCCCCAGGGGACGGTTTCGGTCGGTCTCTTGCGGGCGGTGTAAGGTTTGACGGCGTCGACCGTCGCGCCGCACAGCACCGTTCCGACGACCAACAGCACGGCGGTCTTCCATTTCGTCGGCTGCAACGCCCAGAAGCCGGCCGCCAGAAAGAGCAGGGTGGCGGCTTCGCCCCAGCAGCGCAGCGCGGCGAGGACGGCCTTGAGTTGGCCCGACGCGATCGGCCTGGCCCAGAAGTCGGCGACGGCGTCGTCATAGTACCGGGCGGCCGCGAACAGCGCCGCACCGACGACGGCAAGACCGAGGGGCGTGGGGACGGTGAACGTCCAGCCGTTGCGTCCCGTCGTCGAAGCACCGGTCCGCTCGGCCATCTCCGTCCTCCGTAACGCCGAGACTCGCCGGCGCGCAACGCCCGCCCGGTTCCTCGTCTCGCGGACTTATAACCTCTTCGGCGAGTCGACGCAAACCGAGTTCGCCCTCCAGCCCGAACGTCTTCGTTAGCCGCCGCTTTCCGCAGCGGCGCGTCCTTCAGCCGCTAGCGACTAGAAGAACGCATCGGCTGTACAGTTTGACGTGCAGGCGAGACTCTGAGCATGTGGTGGCCAGTTCATTCTATTACGCCGGCATGGATGTAAGTAGGCTGTAGGTGCCAGCGGACACGGCGTGCGAGCCGTCGCGGTACTACTTACATCCATGCCGACGTAATAAAGTAGACGTTCCAGCATCGTGAAAACAACCGCCGCCTCGTATACATCTGAGGGTGGCCGCAGCGACTTCGCGGCGGACCTATTTGTTCGGCGATATAAGCTTTTTCAGGAGAGGTGGAACATGATCATCTGGGGGTCGCGGGGCCGGGAGATCGAAAAATCGTCGGGTGAGTTCCATTGCCCGCAATGCGAAACCGTTCAGCCCTACCGGCAGTTTCGTGTGGCCACCTATTTCACCCTGTATTTCATCCCGTTGTTCGAGACAAGGCACCACGGCGACTACATCAAGTGCGACGAATGCGACGGTCAGTTCCAGCCGAGCGTGCTGGAATACGAACCCCCGTCGAAAACGGAACGGATGGTGCAGGCGATCCGGGCCGACTTGGCGACGGGCACGCCGGTCCAGATGGCCCGCACCAAACTGTTGAACGCCGGCGTCGAGGCCGAGGTCGCGGAGAACTTGGTGTCGTCGGCCGCGGGCGACAATCAGGCTCGCTGTGGTGCGTGCAACCTCTCGTTCATTGAAAACATCGTACGTTGCTCGGCGTGCGGCGGTAGTCTGTAGTACGGGCGCTTGTTGCCGACCCGCTGTCGCCGCCGACCGCAACCTTATTGTAACCACCGGACCGGCCGCCGGTCGAGTCGGCGGCCGCGCCGACCGCATTCGACGTCCTACCGCCGAAGCCGAACTGGACGGCGTTGTTCCAAGGCCGTGAGGACGGCGGGCGGCGCGGGTGATCCTTCTTGTTCGGCTACGCAGGGCATGGGATGTATGAAGTCGACGATCGCGACGTCGTGGTTGAACGGCATGACATCCCCAGTTCATGCGTCGGCGCCCCGCTGCCGCACCTGATCTGCGACGAGCATCGCTTGCTGCTCGCCTACCTTGTCAGCGAACCCGACCCGACCTGGGACGGCAGCTACGCCAAGCTCGTCGGACCGACGTCGGACGGATTGGTCGCGGTCGTCCGCTTTGAGCGGCCCTACGCCCATATTACGCCGGCATGGATGTAAGCGTCTAATTTCCGGATTTCATGGACTCTCCTATATTAGGTCGGCAAATAACTTCATCAGAAAGATGCCATCAGCCTGTCAGCGGTGTCATGTGTACTGCACCTCCGGATGGTCGAAGTACGCGGCGACCTTCGCCGGAAGCCCGCGGAGGGCTTCCATGAATTCCTCCACCTTCCC
>JBOFFD010000004.1:0-3118 GCA_051648425.1 Planctomycetia bacterium | reverse complement strand
GGAGGAATTCATGGAAGCCCTCCGCGGGCTTCCGGCGAAGGTCGCCGCGTACTTCGACCATCCGGAGGTGCAGTACACATGACACCGCTGACAGGCTGATGGCATCTTTCTGATGAAGTTATTTGCCGACGTAATAGGTCGATAACCGCCTCGCTTCGCTTCGGAAACGCCGCCGCCAGAAGCGAGCAGACGAGCGGCATGGTGTCGAAGGAGCGCGCTTGGTCGAGTCGATCGCAGTCGGGCAAGTCGGCCGCCGACCCATGGGGTGTTCGAGGTCCGCCCAAGGAACCGCGTCTAGGCCGTGCAACAAGACCGTCATCCCCCGTGAGAAACCAAGAGGCGGAGCTTGTTGTTCTTGCGCGCCGGCGCCGCGAGCAGTAACATCTCAACGGAACTTGCGCAGACTCGGTCGTCCTGCAGGCTTTTCACTCCTCGGCTTCGCCGGTCGCACCGCCTGTAAGACCATCGACGACTTCTCGTCCTCGCGGCCTGACGGTTTCAGCGTCCGTCCGTTGCGTGAGATCCAGGAGGAAAGTTGTCCGAACCGCCCGGCGGGGATTCAAGCCGACGGCCTCCACCGGGCCGGCCCCGCGCCGAGCGCCGTTCGCCGTTCGCCGTTCGGGAACCAGCGCCACAAGCGGACCCCGGTTGTCGAAGCCGGCAAGGCGAAGAGGGCGACGCTTGACGCCTGCCTGCGGAAGCTGCTGATGATCGCCGACGGCGTGCTGAAAAGCCGTCCGCCGTTCGACCCCGCGAGGGGGTCAAAAATCGTCGCTTGACGACACGCCATCTGGTTCGCCGCGCCTTGACTACTCCCCAGGCTCGGCGACTGGTTTCGCCCAGACGAGCGAGGCGCGTGTTAGTTGGGGCGGGGCCGCAACCGCCGTCCCAACCTCGGCCAGATACTCCGGATACCACTCTCCACCGAGGAACTCGGTGACAGCGGTCTCGTCCAAGTACAGTTGGAACACGCAGATCACGTCCGGATCGCCGATATCGTAGCAGAAGTAGTAGGCGAGGTGTCCCGGGTTCACCGCGGCCCTCGGCTGCACGTACTTCTCCCAGATGCGACGCACATCGTCCCGCTTCCCAGGCAGGGCTTGGTGTCGAACGAACAATGCCGTCGGCATCACATCCACGAGAACGCCCTCCGGCCGCGGAACCTGTGTCCAGTACGCGCCTGCGCGCACGAGCACTTTCTTCAATTCGGCGGGACCGTCCCGCCGAAACATTGGTGGTCGAAGAGTTTATTGAGAAAGCCCAGGCCGGGGCCGCGCGTTACAACGTCTTAACGGACCCTGTGCGGCTTCAGTCGTCCTGCGGACTTTTTCACTCCTCGCCTTCGTCCTTCAAACTGTTCGGCTTCGTTGGTGGCATAAGACCACCAAGGTAAGTTATCGGAACAATTTGGCGGCATTCAATCCCCCCGGCGCAGCGGTTTTTGGCCGTGGGCGGCGCGGATTCGGCCGGCGGCTTCCCACAAGTCGGCGGTCGATTCCAGGAAGCGGGCGACGTTGCCCGTCGACACGCCCAGGCGGTCGGCCGCGTCGGAAAGCCGACCGGCCGTCGCCTCGAGGTGGTCCAGCAGCTCGGCGACCACCGGCAGGAACTTGGCGTTCTTCGGCGACGTGCCCAATCGCCCGCCGGCGGTCGCCTCGCGCAGCAAGACCGACGGCGTCGGGTCGATCGGTTGACGCCAGCGGTAGGCCAGCGCCTCGCGCAGCCGCTTGAACGCCTGCCGGCGGTTTTCGTGCTGCGACCGGCATTCCACGGCCGTCACCACGAGGCCCGTCGGCTCGTGCCGCAGCCGGACGGCCGAGTCGGTCTTGTTGCGGTGCTGGCCGCCGGGGCCGCGGGCGCGGTAGAGATCTTCCCGGCACTGGTCGGCGAGTTGTTCGTCGCTCAGCGACCACCAGTCGACGCGCGGGGGCGGCGCGGGGGCGGCGGCGTCGGGCGGTGCGGCGTCGGTCATGGTATGGCTGCTTTTCCGTCGGGCGCGGGTTCGTCGCGCCGCCCCTTTCGTCGACCGCCCCCTCCCGCTAAAACGACGGCGGGGTCGTCGCGCCGTCGGTTCGTTCCCGCGCGGTCTACAGTGGAAAGCGTATGAAGTCGGCGCCCCCCTCGTTCGCCGCGTCCCGGCGTGAACTGTCATCGGAGACCCTGCGTGGCCGAAGTCCCGTCCTCGTCGAAGCCGCGAACCGCTGGTGGACCGGCCCAACCGCCGGCCGACGACCGTGAACCGCCGTCCGTCGCGCCGCCGCCGCCGCCGGGCGGGCGTCTCCGCTGGCTCATGCCGCTCGTCGTCGGCTTGGCCGCCTTCGGTTGGTTCGGCTGGAACCTCGACCGCGAACCGTTCTTCGTCGATGAATCGGCCAGCTTGTCGCGCGGCTGGTACACCTACTTGTGGCGCACCGGACGCTGGAACCACTCCGATTGGCTGCACCCCGCCGCCTACGACCACGGCGCCTTCGAGTACCTGACCATCGGCGGCGCGGTGGAATTGGCCGGCTACGGTTCGCCGAAATCAGTCGGCCCCTGGGAACGATGGATGGCCGGCGACCGCTCCGGACCAACCGACCCGGCCGTGTTGCGCGTGGCCCGGCTGCCCAGCGTTTTGGGGGCCGCCCTCGGCTGCGCGGTCGTCGCCGCCTACGTCCGCCGGCTGACCGCCTCGCACGCGGCGGGGGTCGCCGCCGCCGGTCTGTTGGCGTTCAGTCCGTTGTACCTCATGCACGCCCGCCGCGCCATGACCGACGACGCGCTGCAACTGTTCACTGTGGCCGCGCTGGCCGCCGCGACGCTGTGGATCGACCGCTGGAACCGACAGGCGCCGTACTTCGGCGTCCGCACCTTGCGCGAGGTCGCCGTGGCGGCGCTAATGATCGGCGGCGGCGTGGGTTTGGCGGTGACCTGCAAGCTGAACGGCGCGATCGCCGGGCTGGCGCTGGGGGCGACCGCCGCCGCCGCCGGCTGGCTGCTGTGGCGGCGCGGCGCCTCGCGCGACGACGCCGCCGACGGCCGCCGTCGCTGGCTGGCCGCCGCCGCGACGCTGGTTTTGGCGGCGGGGGTGGCCGTTGCGGTGGTGGTGGCCACCTGTCCGTTTTTCCTCGTCCGCACG
>JBOFFD010000003.1:0-2113 GCA_051648425.1 Planctomycetia bacterium | reverse complement strand
CTGCCGCACTGGGCGGGCGTGGTGATGGTCGGCGCGGTGGTCATCGCCATCGTATCGTCGGCCGGCATGGTCAGCACCACCTACGTGCAGTTTCTGAAAGGCCTCTTACTCATCGTCTTCGGCTTCGTGCTCACCGTGCTGATCTTAAACCGCGGGTTCGACGTCCCGAATTCGCACGGAACGGCGCCCGGCCGCTGGTCGACCGCCGCCGAGCTGCTGAAGGAACCGACCAACACCGAACTGCCGCCGACCGACGGCTGGACCGGCAAGCCGTACGTGCGGGTGCGCGGCGTCTTCGAAGGCGTCGAACAAACGACGGTGTGGCGCGTCGAAAAACGGCCGGCCGTGGAAGGTAAGACGCCGGACGACCGACTGTGGCGGTGTCAGACCGTCGAAACGAAGGACGGCGTCAAACTGGTCAACGGCAAGCCGCAGGGGACCAAGGAAGGCGAACACGACTTCACCCGCACCGGCGAACTGATCGCGCTGGCGGACGGCTCCACTTGCACCGGGCCGCTCGATCCGGTCGGCTATCTTAGCACGTTGCAAAAGGCGACGGTGCTGCTGTGGGGTTCGGAAGAGGTGGCGGACGCCGGGGGGACGGTGAAGGTCTACTTCCCCAAGCCGACCGCCGGCGCCGAAGTGATGCAGCCGGGCAACCACCCGGCGTTCAAGGGGCTGCGCAGCGACAAGTTCGTCGACAAACTGAATTTCCTGTCGCTGATGCTGGCGCTGTTCTGCGGCACGGCGTCGCTGCCGCACATCCTCATCCGGTATTACACGGTGAAGGACCAGGCGTCGGCGCGGAAGAGTACGATCGTCGGCATCGCCAGCATCGGTTTGTTCTACGTGCTGACGCTCTACATGGGCCTGGGGGCGATGACCAGCGGCGCGCTCGACGTGACCGATTCCAACATGGCGGCGCCGCTGCTCGCGCGCAGTTTCAGTCCGATGCTGTTCGCCGTCATGTCGGCGATTGCGTTCACCACGGTGTTGGGGACGGTCAGCGGTCTGATCGTGGCGGCCAGCGGCGCGGTCGTTCACGACCTGGCGGCGAGCTGTCTGCGGCTCGAGATGAACGACTACGTGAAGGTGCGGCTCGCGAAGATCACGGCGGCCGGCGTGGGCGTGGTGGCGGTGGTGTTGGGGATTCTCTTCGAGAAGATGAACGTCAACTATCTGGTGGGGTGGGCGTTCAGCATCGCGGCGTCGGCGAACCTGCCGTCGCTGGTCATGCTGCTCTTCTGGAAGCGGACGACCAAGCAGGGGGTGGCGGCGGCGGTGTTCGTCGGCATGACCAGCTCGCTGACATGGATCCTGTTGAGCGGCGACACGTTCAAGGAGGTCTACCGCCTCGACCCCGCCTGGGCGCCCGTGCCGTTCAGTCAGCCGGGCATCGTCACCATTCCACTGGGATTCTTGACGTTGGTCGCGGTCTCGCTTTTGACCCGCCGGCGGGAAATCGACGGCGCGTGAAGCCGAAGCGTCGCGTCGGTCGAAAAAAGAAATCAGAGAAATTCGCCGCAACCGCGCGAACCGCCGACGGGGACGCCCTGTCCAACCGGCATCGCGTCGTTGACGACAGCGTCCGACGGCGTCCGAGTTTTCCCGTTTGCCACGCCGGCTTCCCTCGGTTACACTGAGAGGAAGTCGGGTTCCAGGCGGGCGACGTTCGGTCGCCGCAGCGGCTTTTCGAGTCGGCGGTTTGGTCCGCCGCCGCGACGAAAGGCTCCGTTCGACACCGGTGGAGTGGTCAGGCAGGCGAAGGGTCTGCCGACTCCAACCCAAAGTGTTCGACCGTGGACGTTTGGAATCATCGACCGCGTCTTGGCGTCTCGCCGGGCGCGTAAGGGACTGTAAAGCCGCTTTGATCGGCTTTCACACCACTGACAGCCAGCCTGTTCAGTATGGAGGTGGCACGTGCGCAACATCATTCGCAATTCCACGATCAACATCCGCAATATGGTCGACGGCGTCGTCGGCGGTGCGGTGGTCGCGGTGCGTCTGACGGCGCACACCGCCTCCCCCGTCACAACCCTGCGAAAGCAGTTCGCCGGCAGTTTGTCGGGATGTTCGCCGTCGCCGTCCTATCCGTCGAAGCTCGCGCCATGCC
>JBOFFD010000002.1:0-11352 GCA_051648425.1 Planctomycetia bacterium | reverse complement strand
CGCTTCCTCCAACCAACCGCGCGGCCTTGGTCCGACCTCGGCCGCCGCGCGCCCACTGTTGTATCGTCGAACCCCCGGCCGGAACAGCCGACCGACGGCAGCGGCTCGACGCCCGCTCTCTTCACTTTACGTTGCAAAGTATACAGTGGTTCGTCTTCGACGCAAGACGTTTCCAACCGGTCGCCGCTTGATTTGCCGAACGGAGTCTTCAGCGGAGCTTTAGATTCCGTCGCCCCGCTCGGCGGCCGGCTTGGTGACGAAGAGGATGAAACTGGGGTTCAGCGCCTCGAAGCGGATGGTGTCGAGCTGGTAGGTGCCGCGGGCGAGGTTCACCATGAGGACGCCGACGCTCGGCGTCAGGCTCTTCAAGACGGAGGTGGCGGCCGAAACGTGTTCCAGCGTCGCCAGATTCGTGACCAGCGCGCCGCCGACCGGCAGGCGGTCGAACGCTTCCGGCAGAATGGACAGGATTTCCCTACCGATGCCGCCGACGAAAACGCTGTTCGGCGTCGGTAGCTTGTCGAAGACGTCGGGGGCGCGGCCGCAGACGATTTCGATGTTCATCACGCCGAACGCCGCCGCGTTGTCTTGGATGACGCCGCAGTCTTCGGGATCGGGTTCGATGGCGAAGACCTTGCCGTCCGCCGCCAACTGCGCCGCCTCGATCGACACGGCCCCGGAGCCGGCGCCGACGTCCCATACCACGCCGTCGGGCCGAATCCGCATTTGCGCCAGCGCGATGGCGCGGACTTCGGAGGGCGTCAGCAGACCGCGGTTGGGCCGAGTTTGGTGAAACGCTTCGTCGGGGTTGCCGAAAACCTTGTTCTCGAACTTCGACACCCGACGGTCGGGGACGTTCGGCAGTCGGACCAGAATCGTGACGTTGAGCGGGCTGAACGAACTGCCGGCGATCTCGGCCAGCGTCGCCTGGGTGACGACTTCATTGCGGGCGCCGAGGTTTTCGCAGACGTAGACGCGGAAGTAGTCGATCCCCTCGCCGAGCAGCGTCTTCGCTAAGACGGCCGGCGTGGTCTCTTCGTTGGTGAAGACGCCGACCTTCTCGGCCGTGCGGATCCGTTCGACGATGACTTCCAACGGCTGGCCCGCCACGTTCGTCAGATACGCTTCCTCCCAGCTTTCCTTGATGCGGGCGAAGGCGAGCTGCATGGTGCTGACGTGCGGCACGACGTCGAAGGCGTCTTTGCCGAGGCGGTCGCAGAGGTAGCGGGCGACGCCGTAGAAGAGCGGGTCGCCGGAGGCGAGCACCACTTGCCGCAGGCCGCGGGCGCGGCCGTCGTCGATCTGACGGACCAAGTCGCCGAGGTCGAGACCGACGACGACGCGGCGCTGGCCACCGGCGGGCGCGGCTTCAGGAACGCCGGCCAACAGGCGCTCGGCGCCGTACAGGACGTCGGCCGAGGCCACTTGCTCGCGGACGGCGGACGGCACTCCTTGCAAGCCGTCGTCGCCGATGCCGATGATGCTGACCCGCCCGCCCACCGCTTCTTCGCTTTTCAACTCGCCGTCTCCCGGTCGCGCACATTGAACTCCAGTTTCCATTTACGGCCGTCTCGCGCCTGGGCGTACAGTTCCAGCGTGCCGATTTCCGTCACGTTCGCGTGCAGTTTGACGGGCACGGTCGTCGGCGGTTTCGGCGTCGAACGCTTATCGGCGGGCGGTGCGTCGGGGCCGTCGACCGGCGCCGGCAGCGTCGTTTCGAGGGGCGCCCCCTCTTCGATTTCGTCTTCCCAGTCGTCGACCAGCCGGCCGAGTTTGTCGTCTCGCCGTCGGGTCGAGTTGAGGAACCGAAAGCGCACCGGCTCGCCCAGCACCAAGCCGAACTCGCGGCCGGGCACCTCGGCGTCGGTCCCTTCTTCGGTCCCTTGCGGGACGACGCACAGCGCCCGGATGGGCGTGGGCAGGCCGGGGACCGCGGGCATCGCCGATTCCACGCCGACGTAGTACGACCGGGCGACGCCGCCGCGGATGCGGACGCCGCGCCCGCGCCGCACCAATCCGTAGTACGCCGCGCCGACCGCGACCGCGCGATCCAGGCCGAGCGTGGGAAGCTCGGCGGGCCGACCGTCCGCGCCTCGCCAAACGGTGAGAACGTCGAGGACTCGCTCGCGCAGGATAGCGGCTTGGAAGACGCCGCCGTTGAACAATACGGCGGTGGGCGTCGCCGATCCACCGGCCGCCGAGCGGTATTCAGCAATGACGCGGGCGTTGCGCGACAAGAACGCCGCCAGGTGTTTGGTGACGGCGGGGTCGGCCGCGTAGGGCAGGCCCAGTTCCTGCAAGCCGCCGCCGCGCGAGCTGGTCGGTTCGTCGTCGAGCGAACAGCGAGGGTGGAAGCCGTCGACCAAGACGCTTCGCACCATCGACCGTTGAAGTTCGGTTTTAACCGTCCCGCCGATCACCTTCCGACCGCGGCCGAGCAGGGCGATCGGCTTCGTTTCCGCGGCGGGATCGGCGAAGAGCTGTTCCTTGGCCCGACGGCTGGCGTGCCACAATTGCAGCATCTGGCCGCCGTCGAGCTTCGTCCCGTTCTTAAGCAACTCGGCGGCCACGGCATGGGCGAGCGCCAGGTCCATGTTGTCGCCGCCGAGCAGCAGATGGTCGCCGACGGCCAGGCGGTCGAGCGTCAACCGGCCGTCTTCTTCGCCGAAGCCGATCAGCGTAAAGTCGGTGGTGCCGCCGCCGACGTCCACGACCAGGGCGACGTCGCCCTTTCCGACCTGATGGCGCCAGTCCGCGCCCGAAGCGTGAATCCAAGCGTAGAACGCGGCTTGCGGTTCCTCGAACAGAGTGACCGACGTCAGCCCCGCGGCGCGGGCCGCTTCCATCGTTAGTTCGCGGGCGACGGCGTCGAACGACGCGGGAACCGTCAGCACGACGTCTTGGTCTTCCAGCTTCGTCGAACCGTCGGCGTTCGATTCACTCGCCCAGTGGTGGTTCCAGGCGTCGCGGACGTGCCGCAACAGAAGCGTCGACGCTTCCAAGGGCGAAATCTTGGCGACGTCGTCCGGCGCCCCCCAGGGCAGAATCGCGCCGCGGCGGTCGACGCCCGGATGGCACAGCCATGATTTCGCCGACGAAATCAGCCGGGCCGGCGACCCCGCCCCATGTTCGCGAGCGAACAGGCCGACGAGGAACGAGCTTGCCGCGGCGGCGGCGTCGGCTTCGGAGCGCCAAGGAAGCGTCTGCTGCGCTAGCGAGAACTCGCCGTCGGCCGGCGCGTAGAGGAAGCTGGGCAGCAGCGGCTCGGCCCGCGCCTCGCCCGGTTGAACGATCTGTGGAATGGCGAGCGGATGCACCGTCGGTTCGGCGGCGGCGTCGGCGTCGATCGTGGAAGCGTCGAGGTAGGCGACGGCCGTGTTGGTCGTTCCCAAGTCGACGCCGACGATGAAACGGCTGCGGCGGCCGGCTTTCATGAGACTTCCACCTCCGCCGGGGCCAGGATCATCGGATCGACGCCGGGCGCGACGGGCGGCAGGTCGAGAGCGGCCGCCTTCCAGCCACGATGGGCCAGCACCCCTTTGAACGGGGCCGAGCCGGCGACCTTGCCCGTTAAGCGGACGGTCGACGGATCGAATCCCACGGGCACGGTGTGGGATTCCCCTTCTTCCTTGTCGACGACCGGCGCCAGCTTGACGTAGCGAAGCAGGACGGCGCGGCAGTCGCGGTGAATGTCGCGGACGGCGGCGCCGACCTGTTCGTCGCTGTAGCCGGAAACGTCTTCGGAAAGGAAGTCGACGAGCCGGCCGTCGCGTTGCAGCAGCGACAAGAGACGGAGGGCGTCGGTCGATCGGTCGGCGGTCTTCGGGGGCGACGCCGCCGGCGTAGACGGCGCGACCGGCGTTTTCGGAACGGCGGCCTTCGGTTCGACGACCTGCGCGGGCGGGGGTAGGCCCTCGTCAGTCCGGCCGTCGAGGATCCGCGCCGCTCGATCGGAAAACCGCCGATCAACCAAAACGCGGAAGAAAGTGCGGAATGCGACGCCTAATCCCATACTTTCCGTACCTCCAAAGACCGAAAACCTGCGAAGCGGATATCCGCGCCGACCTAGGATTGTTATACAAGACCTCTGTCGGTGGACCTGCGACACGCTTACTTTTACAGGTCTCGGTTCGGGTCGGCAGGGCGATTTCCCACGATGTCCGTCACCTCTTCTGAAACGGAAGCAGCGACGTCCGAGATGCTCGTCAAGCATCTGCGGGTGAGTCGCCTATTGAACGAAGCACAGTTAGATGAGGCGCTGCGGTTCGCGCGGCAAGGGTTTTCGCCGACGCAAATCCTGAAGGGGCTGGTGCAGGCAGGGGTTCTAACCTCTTGGCAGGCGACGTCGATCCACGCCGGGCACTACCGCGACTTCCACATCGGCAAGTACAAAGTCGTCGATTTCCTGGGGTCGGGAGGCGTCGGCGACGTCTACCGCGGCTTCGATTCGTTCATCGAGCGCGACGTCGCCATCAAGATCCTTCAGCCGAAGCATCTCAAGGGAACCGAGGCTTTCGCTCGCTTCAAGCGGGAAGCGCGGGCGATGGCCCAGGTGGTGAACCCGTACATCGTGGCGGCGTACGACACCAATTTGGAAGGCGCGGTCCGGTACATCGTCATGGAATACGCCGCCCACGGCAGCCTGGATTCAAAGGTGAAGGCCGAGGGGACGTTCGGGCTGCGGGAAGGTTGCGCCTACGCCAAACAGGCGGCGTCGGCGTTGCAGACCCTGTATGAAGCCGGCATCGTCCACCGCGACGTCAAACCGGAAAACATTATGCTGGCGTCGGGCGTGAAGCCGGAAGACCCGCCGGTGGCGAAGCTGCTCGACTTCAGCCTGGCCAAGTATTTCAACGAGTTCGACGCGCGCGGCGAAGGGCTGACGACCGTCAAACACGTGATGGGCACGCCGGAGTACATGGCGCCGGAACAATCGCTCGATCCGCAAGGGGTCGACTATCGGGCCGACATGTATTCCCTGGGCTGCACCCTATTCTGGATTCTGACCGGCCAGACGCCCTTCCCAACGAGCGTGGGCATTTTCGTAGAGGAAGCGCCGCTCTTGAGCAGCAAACGGCAGCTCGTTCCGAAGCTGCTCGACCGCATCTTGGCGAAGATGCTGAAGCGCGACCCCGCCGAACGATACCAAAAGCCGGCCGACCTCGTCGTCGACTTGGAAAAGCTGTTGGCGATGGCACGGAAATAGACGTCGTGCGGGGCGGCTGCTGTCCGACGTCGGTCCACTGCGTATCATACCGCCGAGTGGGCGGACGATGGCGACGCCGGTGGCGAAGACCGGCGCCGCGGCAGGCGAAAGGCGGAACCGTGGGATTTTTCGACGCACTGTTCGGCGGCGCGAAGGTCAACGTCGAGAAGCGGTTCGGCCTCGTTCAAAAAATGGGCCACGGGAGCATGTCGCAAGTCTGGCGTGCCACCGACCGCAAACTCGGCCGCGAAGTCTGCCTAAAGATCTTGGACATCGTCCAACTCGACGCCTTGAAACGCCGCTTCCTCGGTCGCAAGCGCCCCAGCGAAGGGGAAATGGCCATGAAGATGGACCACCCCAACATCGTCAAAACCTTCGACCACGGCCTTACCACGAAGAAAGAAGAGTTTCTGGTCATGGAGTTCGTGCAGGGTTCCTGCTTGAACGTCCTCATCGAATCCAAATCGAATCAAATCCGCGGCCGGGCGATTGAACTGCTGATCGACTCCGGGGAAGCACTGGCCTACGTCCACCAGAAAGGCTTCATTCACCGCGACGTCAACCCGCGCAATCTCATGTTGACCACCGACAACACCATCAAACTATTCGACTTCGGCCTAACCGTGCCGAACACCACCGAATTTCGCCGGCCGGGTAATCGCACCGGCACTTTGAACTACATGGCGCCCGAACTACTTCGTCGAAGAACGACCGACGAGCGGATCGACGTGTACAGTTTCGGAGTAATGGCGTATGAAATTCTTTGCGGATCGTTGCCGTTCGAGCCGACTCGCAATGTCGAATCGATGCTGCGGCACCTGAACAATCCCGGCCGCGATCCTAAGGAAGCCAATCCGTCGCTCGATTCCTCGACGGCGCGGATGTTGGAGCGCGGAATCGAACGCGACCCTGAAAGGCGCTTTCAAACGATGGACGAGTTCGTCGCCGCGCTGCGCGACTGTCAGTCGTCCGCCGCGTAACGGCCGCCGAACGTTCACCATGCGGATCGCGCTCCCGCTTCACACGTTTCGAGCGGTGAAGGTGATTGTGAAACGATCCGTTCCGATGGAAGCTACGGCCTGTCTTCGATAGGAACGAACGGCCGTTTGGCGGGCCCGGTGTAGACCTGCCGGGGACGGTTGATTCGGCGTCCCGGCGATTCCAGCATTTCCTTCCAGTGGGCGATCCAGCCCGGCATCCGGCCGAGCGCGAACATCACGGTGAACATGTTCACCGGAATACCCATCGCCCGGTAGATCACGCCGCTGTAGAAGTCGACGTTGGGATACAGTTTGCGGTCGTTGAAGTAAGGGTCGGCCAGCGCCGCTTCTTCAAGTCGCTTGGCGATGTCGAGCAGCGGATCGGGCCGTTGCAGTTTAGCGAGAAGGGCGTCGGCCGCTTTCTTAATGATCTGAGCGCGGGGGTCGAAGTTTTTGTAGACGCGATGGCCGAAGCCCATCAGCCGGAAGCCGCTTTCCTTCTGCTTCGCCATGGCGATGCATTTTTCGACGTCGCCCCCCTGCTTGTGAATCTGGTCGAGCTGCACCAGCACCGCCTCGTTGGCGCCGCCGTGCAACGGACCCCACAACGCGCAGATGCCGGCCGACAGCGAGGCGTACAAGTTCGTTTCGGCGCTGCCGACCATTCGCACCGTCGACGTGCTGCAATTCTGCTCGTGGTCGGCGTGCAGCAGCAGCAGGAGGTTCATCGCCCGCTCGGCTTCCGGCAGCACTTCGTACGGCTCGGTCGGCATGGCGAAGAGCATGTGAAGCAGGTTGCCGCAGTAACCCAATGAATTCTTCGGATAGGCGTACGGCTGGCCCATCAGCTTCTTGTAGCTGAAGGCCGCGATCGTCGGCATCTTCGCCAGCATGCGAAGGATGGTGTGATCGATTTCGTTGCGGTTGCGGACGTCGATGGTTTCGGGGTAAAAGCTGGACAATGAACAGGCCATCGACGACAAGATGGCCATCGGGTGGACGGTCGCCGGGTAGGCGTCGATCACCCGCCGCATGTCTTCGTGGATCATCGAATGATGGGCGAGGTTGTACTCGAAATCGTCCAACTCGGTTCGATTGGGCAATTCGCCGTGGATGAGCAGGTACGCCGCCTCGACGAACGACGCCCTGCCAGCAAGCTCCTCGATGGGAATGCCGCGATACCGCAGAATGCCGGCTTCGCCGTCGATGAAGGTGATCGCGCTGGTAGTCGAGCCGGTGTTGCCGTAGCCCGGATCGAGCGTGACCAACCCGGTTTCGGACCGGAGTTTTTGGATGTCGACGGCTTTTTCCGCTTCGGTTCCTTCGACCACCGGCAGCGTCACCGAACGGCCGTTGTACGTCAGCGTCGCGTTTTCCTGGTTCATGACCGGTTGGCTTTCCTCATGCGACGTCCGCGAACAAGGCCGCCGTTCGACTCGACCGCTCCGTGCGGCGTCGACCGACGCCCGATGGCGGGGTTCGGCTGCATCTACGGCGTCCCTGCCGGTATTCGGATTGTAACGGATCAAGGCGGCGGACGACTACCGCGTCGGCGGGAAATCCAAAGGGTCCGAGGTGGGCGCGGCCGAATCATCGTCATTGTTCCAGCCAAACGGCGCGGCCGGTCGCCTCGACGTCCCGTTCTCAAAAATTCGCCGAAAAACGGATCGACCGAACGCCGATCCGGCGCCGTCTTTTCCGCTCCATCGCCGACCATGCCATGTCGCAAGCGAAAATCCGACCGCCAGACCCACCGTCAAGGCGACCGTGCCGCCGTCGGCCTCTTCAAACGGTTCGTAGTCTTCCAACCGCACCGCGTCGATCGCGTCCCAGCTGGACAAGAGGCGTAGCACCAGCGCCGATTCCCCGGCCCGGTCCGCGTCCAGCGGTGCGACCGGTTCGTTCGGACCGACCGCGGAGAACGTTCGTCCAACGCTGATCGACGCCGACGCGAGGAATCTTCCGATCGGAATCGATGACGATGAATCGAAGAAAGTCGTCGTCGAGCGAGGAACGACGATCGGCGTCGGGGCCTCTTCGAGACTGGCGTCGAAGTCGGAACCCGGCGCCGCCGAACCGCGGACTTCGTCCAACGCGGCGGGTCGTGCATTGTGTTCCGTTGGATAGTCGCCTTGCTCGAAATGGTCGAAACAGCAATCGAAGCGGGCGAAACTCTCCCGCGCCGCCGGCAGAATGGCGACCCTTCCCCACGTGATCGGCCGGGAAAAACCGTCGAAAACGGCGGCCCAACTCGCAAGATTCGCCGAACCGACGAAGCCATGATCGACGACTGGCACGAGTCGACTCACGAGATTCGGCGTCCGGTCGATCGGCCCACCGCTTGCGACGCCGTTCCTTTGCGGCGCGTCGGCTACCGACGCATCGCCGCCGTCGGCGGTCGCGGCCGGACCGCCCACCGTCGTTTCATCGGTCGGCGAAATGAAAGTGGTCGACTGCGTAACGAGTTCCGTGAGAAAAGACCAGTGCGGCGACGACAACGGATCAGCTTCGCTTAGAAACCCCCGATACAACGGGTCGACGCTCTCCGCCGATTCTTCGACCACTGGCATTGGAACCGTGTCGACCACCACCGGCGCGTTCGCGGACGGCGCTTCCGAGGACGGTGGGGACGCGGACGGCGTTACATTCCGAAGGGGTTCCGCGGCTTCGGATCTTGCCCGCCGAGGGTTCGCGGCTTCCGTGGGAGACCGGAAGAAGAACGTCGCCGTATCCACCTTCGACGCCTCGGAGGTCAGAATGTCAAAACCCGCCTCCAAATCGACCGTTGCTTCCTCGATGATTTCGTCGACGGCCGTCAGCCTTTCGGCTTGAGCGGCGGGTCGGCGGGAAGCGAGAGATCTCGTACCGAGCGTCGTCTTCTTCAGCACGGCTTCGGCGTCTGAAATCGGCGGGGCGGCGATCGGCGCGGCGTTGCCGACGACGGCTTCGGTCGGCTGCGGTCCCAATGGATCGGTCAAGTTCGACGCCGCCGCGGAGAACCAAACGGGGTCGTCGGAGCCAAGCGCCTCGACCGTCATGTCGTAAAGACCAGCCGCTAAAAACAGGCTGTCGGTGCGAACTCCGTCGGCCGGCGCGGTCAGCGTCGCGGCGACTTCCGTCCGCCCGGCGTACCGCAGCGTCAAACGCAGTTCTCCGGACTGGCCCTCGGAACCCGACAAATGGAACGAAGTCAGTCGACTTCGATCCACCGCGACCGTCGTCGCCAACGAGTCCGCCGTCGTCCACCCCTCGGCCAACACAGTCCGCGGCGGCGGCGCGTGGCCGAATCGAACGGTCAACGCGTAGGTCGCGTCGACTCCGACGGGGCCGTCGGCGGCGACAACCCAATGGAATTCCCCGGCCGCCTCCGGCACGACCGCGTGGACGACGGTCCAGCCGTCCTGCCTCGAAACGACCTCGACGGCCAAACGGTCGCCGACGGCGTCATAAAGTTGGACGGTCGGCTGCCAATCGCCGTCGCCCAGCGCCTGCACGACGGCGGTCGCCGAAGTGCCGTCGATCGGCAGCCGGTGTCTATCGCCGGGATCGCCGCCAAGTCGAGCGACGATCGAATACGGCTCCGCCGGATCGACGGTCCGACTTGCCGAGTGTCGCGGCGCGTCGGCCGACCGTGCACCGTACAAATCGCGGATGGCGGCCGTGTCGGCGGCGGTGAGGGTGGTTTTCGGTCCCCGGTAGGTGTTGTTCATGACCGAGTCGGGGTCGTCGCTGAACGGCAGCCCCAGCGCATGGCCGGCTTCGTGCAAGGCGACGGTCGTGAAATCCGGTGCTTCCGGAGACGACCAATCAACAGCGGCGTTGAATAGGATGTCGCCGGACCAAGCCCCCGCCACGATCCCGTAGGGTGCGGCGACCGCGTAAACGTCGGCCGGCTGGTCGACCGCGACGATGCGCAGGTCGCCCTGCGACCCCTGACCGTAGGCAAGCCCGCCGACTCCGGACGCGCGGCCGGCGTCTTCGATCAGTTCGATTTCCAGGTCGGCTTCCGCCGCCCAGGTTTGAAAAGCGGTCAAGACCGCCGATCGCCACTCTTCTCCGAGAAGCGCGTCCATTCGGGCGGATTGGTTCTCACGATCGGCGACCGCAACGCCGTCGGGCGCGAAACTGAGAGTCAGACGCGTCGATTCGGGCCACGGCCCGAAGTCGACTTCGGCGGGCTGAACGTACGGTGACGGAGAGAGGAGCGCGCCGGCCGACAAGACCAGTCGATCTTCCAATCGATCGAACTGCCACCGCCGACGCACCGTCATCAACCCCCGCCCCTCGAACTCCAACCATCTGTTGGACTTCAGCAAACGTACAACGTCCACAATATCGTAGTATCTGAAAATTCTTTTCTACAGATAAATGTAATATTCTTCGGTGCGATTTGTCAACAACACAAGAGCCAAAGTAGTCGTTTTTCGGCGGCGCCACGGTCGTTTTGGCGTCTATCTTGCCTAGCTTCGTTGCTTGGGGACTGAACCGACCAATCGACCTTGCGCGGGAGCGCCTTGCGTATTCTGTCTCAAACAGAGTATTGCCAGTCCGGAAAACACTGTTCTCAGCACGCCAAAAGTCCGGGAAAAATCTGCTTGGAAACGAGGGGGCGGCATGCAGCGAAGCGGACTGGATGCCCGTACGCGCGGGCCTCGCGACGGTCGATCCGCCCGTTCTTCGGCGACGTTCCGGAAGCGTCAATCGTCCAGCATCGCGTCGGCCTCGGCAGCGGCGCGATCGAACAGGTGGCGGGCGGCTCGGCCGCTAATCGTCGTCTTCTCGATCAACTCGGCGGCGATTTTCTCCACGGCCCTCCACACCGCCGGGTCGTCGAGCAGGTGTTCGGTCTTGTCGAGCATCCGCCGTTCCAGGCGCTCCACCTGCTTCCCCGCGCCGCCGGCGCGGAGCTTGGTCATGGCCCGGACGTCGCGCAGGTCGCGGTCGGCTCCTCCCCAGGAATAACGGCCGGTGTGACGGGCCTCGGCGGCCAATCCCGCTAACAACACCAAAATCTCGGTTTCTATCAAGTCTTTCGTCGGCTTGAACGAGCCTTTGCCGAACAAACACCATCCCAACCGCAAATGGTTCGCCTTGATGCTGACCCGGTCCACGGTCCGCCCCAGCGCCAGCGCGACGGCGGCGTGGCCGGCTTCGTGGTAGGCGGTG
>JBOFFD010000001.1:0-6216 GCA_051648425.1 Planctomycetia bacterium | reverse complement strand
GTCGGAATAGCCGCGCGGATCTTGATACTCGTCTTGCACGATGCACCTCCCGGTGTTGAACCCCGCTCGCCGCGAAGTATTATAGGAAACCGGTCGCGATCGAAAACTTACCGACTTACATCCGTGCCGGCGTAATAAGCTTGCACATCGACTTTCGAGTGGTCTTGTTGGTGAACAACCTCGATTGACTTGAGTGGATTGAATAGATGAAAACCGGCTTTCACGAAATAAATTCACGACGACATAAGATTGAAAAACTCGCCGCCGCTTATCGCGTCGAATCAGCGGGACTGCTGCCGTTTCCATGCTTCATGGTGAGCGTTTTTGAGATGGTCGGCGGTGGATTCGATGCGTGCCTGAACGTAGTCGTCCATAATACGGCAACCGATTGCCATGAATACACCGGTGGACTCGACGACACGATCGAGGGCGCGGTCATTATGGCCATCAAGCACTTTATGTACGAGGCGGAATTGCAGTCGAAGAACAAAGTGCTTGAGGCTTCCGATTTCCACTGGGACTTCCATTTGCATCGCGAGTAGGCATCGATCCTCATTTCTGCAACTTGTTTCGTGACATCTTTGTTTTGAGTACGGCTACGACCGCGTCGGCAACCGCCTCTGGCGGCGCGACCCGGTCGATACGACGGCGAAGCGCGACGAGCTGTACCAGTACGACGGCCTGTACCGGCTGACCTCGTTCAAGCGCGGCGACCTGAACGGGGCGCGGAACGCGGTCGCGACGCTGCGGTTCGCGCAGCAGTGGGCGCTCGACCCGACGGGCAACTGGGCCGGCTTCAAGCAGGACGATAACGGCGACGGCACGTGGGACCTCGACCAGACCCGTTCCGCCACGAAGGCGAACGAGATTTCGTCGATCGGCGAGACGGCCGGCCCGGCGTGGGCCGACCCGCGCTACGACGCCGCCGGCAACATGGACCGCGTGCCGGCGCCCGACGACCCGACGGCGCTCCTCCACGCCGAGTACGACGCCTGGAACCGGCTCGTCCGCCTGAGCGACGGGACGAACCCGGTCGCCGAGTACGCCTACGACGGCTGGCAGCGGCGGACGGTGAAACGCACCTACGCCGCCGGCGTTCTCGCCCAAACCCGGCACTTCTACTACTCGGACGATTGGCAAACGCTGGAGGAGCGGGTCGGCTCGGCGACGACGGCCGAACGCCAATTCGTCTGGGGCCTGGACGGCGCCGACGACCTCGTGCTGCGCGACCGCGACGCCAACGGCGACGGCACGCTGGAGGAACGGCTCTACGCCCTCCAAGACGCGGCGCTGAATGTCGCCGCGGTGGCCGACGCCGCCGGCACGGTCGTCGAGCGCTACGGCTACCAAGCCTACGGCCAATCGGAAGTGCTGACCCCCGCCTACGGCGCGCGGACGGCGTCCCTCTACGACTGGGAGACCCGCTTCACCGGCTACCGCCGCGACGCCGAATCCGGCCTGTACCAAGTACGCCACCGCTACCACCACCCGCGCCTGGGCGCCTGGCTGACCCGCGACCCGCTCGGCTACAACGCCGGCGACATGAACCTGTACAGGTACGTCGCCAACAATCCGGCGACGTATGGGGATGCGTCGGGGCTGATTTGGTGGCCGGAGGCCTGGGATTGGGCTCCGGCAGCCCAACCCATCTGTCCGAAACCACTGCCTCCACCAAAGCCACAGGTTCCAGCTGGAGGATTCTGCCCGCCTGAAAACGGACCACTTACGCCCACGACTCTTCCGAGAGCGACAGAACCTTCTAAGCCACCTGAGTCTGAAAAGGATGAAACGCAGAGCATCTATAAAGCTCCACAGCCCGGAAAAGGAAAAAAGATGCTGAAAGACGGGTTTCATCCACGAGATTTCAGAACGCCCGGAGGCAATGATTCCGCCTATTTCGCAAAAGACCGGAGTCTGGCCGATGAATATGCCCGTCACTATTGTGAAGGCGTCATTGAGATCGTAATTCCGCAAGACATTTACGATTCACGGCTGAGGCGGTATGAGCAGCTATATCAGGGAGGGCCGCGGATCGAATTGAAGATTCCCACGACCGAATTCGATCTTTTGAACGACATGCCGAGGATTCTGCATGAATGAATCTCCGAACTGGGCCGAAGTCAAAAAGTCGTTTCCAGTAGGCTCGAAAGTGAACTGCATGGTTACAAAACACATGCCGTTCGGCGTTTTTGTCAGGATCATGGGAATCCCATACGACGGTCTAATCCAAATCACCGATTTCAAAGATACGGGACGGATGACTGTCGAAGAGTTTCCTGTCATCGGAACCAATCTGGTGGCCGTAGTTCTTGGATTTAAAGAATTTGAATGCCAAGTGTGGCTTGGAGTAAAGCCAAGCCGGATTTCAATTTAACGCTATCGCCGACAACTATTTCTAAACGGCTGCGCAGTGGCCAGCCGACGGCCGAGTACCAGGCGCACGCCGGCGCCGTCGACCGCGCGACCACGCCGAAGGTGCAGTACGGCTACGCGAACGGGTCGGCGAACACGACGCGCCGCACCGAGGTGGTCTACCCCGACGGCCGGACGCTGACCTACGACTACGGCGACGGCCTGGACGACGCCCTGAGCCGGGTGCGATCGCTGAAGCAGGGTTCGACGGTTCTCCGCCAATACACGTACCTGGGTTCGGGCCTGGTGGTGCGCGGCGAGTCGCCGCCGCCGCAACTGAAGATGGACCTGGCGACGGGTTCGGCCGCCGACCCGTACGCCGGCCTCGACCGCTTCAACCGGGTCGTCGACCTCTTGTGGCGGAACGACGGGACGTCGACCGACGCCGTGAAGGTGCAGTACGGCTACGACCGCGTCGGCAACCGCCTCTGGCGGCGCGACCCGGTCGACGCGACGGCGAAGCGCGACGAACTGTACCAGTACGACGGCCTGTACCGGCTGACGTCGTTCCGCCGCGGCGACCTGAATGCCGCGCGGAATGCCGTCAGTACGCTGCGGTTCGCGCAGCAGTGGGCGCTCGACCCGACGGGCAACTGGGCCGGCTTCAAGCAGGACGATAACGGCGACGGCACGTGGGACCTCGACCAGACCCGCGCCGCCACCAAGGCGAACGAGATTTCGTCCATCGGCGAAACCGCCGGCCCGGAGTGGGCCGATCCGCGCTACGACGCCGCCGGCAACATGGACCGCGTGCCCGCCCCCGACGACCCGACGACCCTCTTGCACGCCGAATACGACGCCTGGAATCGGCTCGTCCGCCTGACCGACGGCGTCAACCCGGTCGCCGAGTACGCCTACGACGGCTGGCAGCGGCGGACGGCGAAGCGCACCTACGCCGCCGGCGTCCTTGCCCAAACCCGGCACTTCTACTATTCGGACGATTGGCAGACGCTGGAGGAGCGGGTCGGCGCGGCGACGACGGCGGAACGCCAATTCGTCTGGGGCCTGGACGGCGCCGACGACCTCGTGCTGCGCGACCGCGACGCCAACGGCGACGGCACGCTGGAAGAACGGCTCTACGCCCTGCAAGACGCGGCGCTGAACGTGACGGCCGTCGCCGACGCCGCCGGCGCGGTGGTGGAACGGTACGGCTACCAGGCGTACGGGCAGTCGGAAGTGCTGACCCCCGCCTACGGCGTGCGGCCGGCCTCCCTCTACGACTGGGAGACGAGGTTCACCGGCTACCGCCGCGACGCCGAATCGGGCCTGTACCAAGTACGGCACCGCTATCACCACCCGCGCCTGGGCGCCTGGCTGACCCGCGACCCAATCGGCTACAACGCCGGCGACATGAACCTGTACCGCTACGTCGCCAATAACCCGGCGACGTATGGGGATCCCAGCGGACTTGATTGGGGACCTCTATGGAACCGAGCCACCGGCGCGTTGGGGGTCGTCGGCGGCTTCGGGGAAATGGCGGGTGGTATCGCACTGGCGGGGATCGGCACCGGAAGCACCGGCACCGGCGTAGGTGCTCCCGTCGGCCTACCGGCGATAGGCGCGGGGATGGTCCTGACGGCCCACGGTGCAGACACCTTTCAGTCAAGTTGGCGTCAAATGTGGTCCGGGGAAGAGACGCCGACATTGACGAGACAGGGTGTGACAAAGGCCACGTGTCCGCCCGTCGGCGACGCTGTCGACGATATACTTTCAATTGCCGGAGGACTCAGAGTAGATAAAGCCTTTCAGTTGCATAAAGCGGTCCGACGACCGCCTCCGACGGTATCAGCGCCCCCTGCCACACCGAGCGGCCGGCCAGCGGCTCCGGAAACTGCGCCGTCGGGCGCCAAGAACCCGGCTGTGCAGCCGCCGGCGCCAGGTACCGTACCGCCCAAGATAAATCCCGTCCCAGTCAGGGTTCCGCTGACTCCAGGCGCGGAAGCCGTTGAAAGGTGCCGCGCGGCGGGTATCACTGACTGCGAAGCGGCTACACGTTTTCTGGAAGGGCAAATTCCAGGACGAGGTTGGCGGTTGCATCACAACAGAGGAGGAAACCACGAAGCCTTCCGAGGAGCTGACGGAAATTGGCACGATCCGACGGGACTCGACTACACCTTGGGACAGGGATACTGGACTGAATCGGGTCTTTCCAACGCAGGATTGCTCGACGCGGCAACCTCCGGCGTTTTCACGCAAAGTCAATACGAACAGTTCGTCGCGCCATTTGCAAACTTGCCAACTATCCCGAGCCTTTAGCCAAGAGGATATCGATAACCATGCAAACGAACGACGTGTTTCGGCATCTGGTCGATGCCTGGGCGTCGAGGCGTCTCGATCTCAACAAGTATCTTCAGAAGTATTTCAGCCATGATTTCAACTTCCCTTGTCCAGTGGACCGACTTTATCTGGCCGAGATGACAGACGGAGATTTTTCCAAGGATTTCATGGGCTACAATTTCGGATTGAAATGGATCGTCAACGGCGACACAGTTGCCGAAATCGAGACGCAGTTCGATTATGCGGCTATGAATGAAGAAGACGATACGCATACCGTATTCAACTCTCCGACTTATCGTTTCTGGGTCGAACAAGACGCGGTGCTTCTTTCCGAGCGGTACGGTCCCAGCATCAGAATCAGACTTCTCGGCCGACCAAACGGTGACGATGGATCGGCTTCCATTTCCTGGTCAGTCTTGTGGAGTGATACTCATTTGTGGGGTGGTCCAAAGCAATAGTCGAGCATCCAGACGCGGTCGGATTACCATGCAATCACCGCCAGCGTCGTCGACTGCGCGACGACGCTGCGGGTGCCTTACGGCGACGACCGGGTGGGCAACCGGCTCTGGCGGCGCGACCCGGTCGACGCCACCGCGAAGCGTGACGAACTTTACCAGTACGACGGCCTGTACCGTCTGACCTCGTTCAAACGCGGCGACCTGAACGGGGCGCGGAACGCGGTCACGACGCTGCGGTTCGCGCAGCAGTGGGCGCTCGACCCGACGGGCAACTGGGCCGGCTTCAAGCAGGACGACAACGGCGACGGGACGTGGGACCTCGACCAGACCCGCGCCGCCACGAAGGCGAACGAGATTCGCGGCGGTTCGGCATGACCCTCACCGCCTCGCGGAACTTCACCGATCTTCCTATCATGTGCGTCTAAGCACGCTTTATCACCAGCACTGGGAAACGGCATGGGAATAGACCAGATTTGCGTCATCGGCTTTCCGTCGCGGTTGGGCGGGGCGGACACGGAATTGGACCACCAGATTCGGGTCTGGCAGGCGATGGGGCTGACGGTTCATTTACTGCACACCGGGCCGCTCGACGACAACCTGCGCGCCATGAAGATGGAGGAGCGGGGCTGCGTCGTTCATACGCCGGGCGACTGGGGGTCGTGCAAGGGGATGCACGTCATCTCTTACTGCAACGGCGAGTTCCTGAAGCATCTCGAAGCGATCAAGCTCTACGCGAAGTCGACCACCTTCGTGAACTGCATGACGTGGTTGTTCGACCTGGAAAAGGAGATGCACCGCCGGGGGCTGATCGACTGCTTCCTGTATCAGACCGACCATGCGCGGGCGAAGGTCGAAACGGAACTTAAATCGATCAATGAAAAGTTCCGTTGGTACAAAGTTCGGCCGTACTTCCACATGGAGGAATTCCCGTACTATTACGTCGGCAAATAACTTCATCAGAAAGATGCCATCAGCCTGTCAGCGGTGTCATGTGTACTGCACCTCCGGATGGTCGAAGTACGCGGCGACCTTCGCCGGAAGCCCGCGGAGGGCTTCCATGAATTCCTCC